>CALXAQ010000040.1 GCA_944386335.1 uncultured Clostridia bacterium
GTTCAAACGATATTACTTGGGTTGCAAAAAATGGAGCATACAGTTGGCTTACTCTAAAAAAATACTTAAAAGCGGGAACGTATTATTTGCAAAGAAAATATGAAATTATTTCTGGGGTTGATAATCTGGGACAAGCAGGAATGTTAACAGTCTATACAGGAGACGATAAAACATTAATAAAATCTATTGCAAACAATAAGGATAAAGATAGTTTTGTTATAACACAAGATAACTACTACAATATTCATCTTATAGCAAGTAATGGTACAGCACAAGGAAATGATATTACAATAAGATTTTATGACTTGATGTTGTCAGAAAAAGATGAAAACTATATAGAACACAAAGAACAAATAATAACATTTCCTTTAAAAGAAGGACAGTTGCTACATGCAGGAGATTATCTTACAAGCGATGGGGTACATCATGTAAAACAAACTTGTATCTTTGATGGAACAGAAAATGTATTAAGTGGTTATTTAGACGAAACGATAGACAGTTTTAGAATTGTAATTAGTGGCAAATATAATCAAATGCTAAGCTATCAAACTGACGATAAATGCTCACATTTTAAAAATTTAGGACATACTCCAGCTTGGGGAAGACAGGCTAATACATTTGCTTTATCAAGCGAAGGATATTTATATATATTCTTTGAGAAAAATGTAATAACAAGTGAAATAGAAGCAAAAAATTGGATAACTGAGCAATATAATAATGGAACTCCTTTAACAGCAGAAGGAACATTAGAAGAAGAGCATATAGAACCATACACAGAAGAACAACAAGCTGTGTATAACGAACTACAAAGATTAATCTTATACAAAGGTTACAACTACATAACATGTATAGACGAAACAAAATGCAAAATGAAACTTACATATAGACCAGATAATAACGTTAAGATTAAGAGCTTAGAAGAAAGAATAGCTGCACTAGAAAGTGAGGCGACAGTATGAGCAAGAAAGATAAAATTATAATCGTAGGACTTGTAGTAGTTTTAGTAATTTTAGCTTTCAATATGATAGAAACAGTAGTACAGCTTATAGATTACGAAAATCGAAAAGAGTCAGGAAATGAGCGATGGTTTCAAGTAGAAAATAGGATTTTACAGACAGAAGAAAAAGTGAATAGATTGGAGGAGGACATAAAGCTATGGAGCAAATAGTACAAATGATTGCAAATTATGGTGTTACTTTTGTTATAGTTGCAATATTCTTATGGGATTATATAGCAAATAAAAAGAAAACAGCAGAAAATCAAGAAACAATTAAAAATACTCTTGCAACAGTAGACAAAACTAATAATACAATAGCAAGTTGTTTAAAAGAAATGCAACAGCAAAATCTTAACACAGCAAAGTCTTTAGAACTTCTTCAACAGCAAATGGAAAATACAGATAAGAAAATAGATATTTTAATAGAAAGAGGGAATTAAAAATGATTATGAGCAATAAAGTTTATGATGTTTTAAAATTTGTAGCACAAATTGTTTTACCAGCTTTAGCAACGTTCTACCTTACTTTAGCAGGAATATGGGGCTTGCCTTTTGGAGAGCAAGTAAGTGGAACAATTATGGCTGTAGATACATTTCTAGGAGCAGTTCTAATGATTTCTAGTAATAAATACAATAAAGAAAATGAGGAGGAATAAGTTATGGCAAATATAATTGATACGAACTTACAATTCAATAGTAACTATAGCAAAATGAAAACAGTAGAAGGTATTTTATTGCACCATTCTGGTGTTACAGTATTGCAAACAGTAGAAACAATACATAATTATCATAAAAACAAAGGTTGGGCAGGAATAGGGTATCACTATTATGTTAGAAAGGATGGCTCTATCTATAAAGGACGTCCAGAAACAATGGCGGGAGCTCATTGTCCAAGCGTAAATAGTACTTCTATTGGTATTTGTGCAGAAGGAGATTTTAACACAGAAACAATGTCAGAGATACAAAAACAAGCTATTATTGATTTAATAGCAGATATAAAGTCAAGATACAATATCACATATGTAAAAGGACATAGGGACATCTTAGCTACATCTTGTCCGGGTAATAATTATCCTTTTAACGAAATTGTAAATGGAACAGCAAACAATACTACGCCAGAGCAAACACCACCAACAGAAACAAACGAGGATAAATCCTCAGACATTTTTAATGATGGACTAGTAAATTGTATCTATGATATACAGGAATGGTTAAACAGACATTATAATACAGGATTAGCTTTGGATAATATCTATGGAACAAACACTCATAAAGCATTAGTAAAAGGACTACAAACAGAATTAAATAAACAATACAATAAAGGTCTAGCTGTAGATGGGATTTTTGGAATGAATACTAAAAATGCTTGTATCAACGTACGTCAAGGAGCAGAAGGAAATATCACAATGCTAATTCAGATGGCTTTATTTATTAAAGGATATAATCTAAGCATGGATAAAAAATTTGGTTCTGATACAGCAAGAATCGTAAAACAGTTCCAATCAGATAATGGATTATCTGTAGACGGTATTGTACGGCAAAAATACTTTTGAAAAGCTGTTTAAATAAAATTTTAGGCAGGTACTTAGTTATCTGCCTGTTTTTTTTGTGCACTTTTGATTTGCAAAGTGTGAATTTTTGTGGTATAATATTGACAGATAGTAAAAGAAATGTTACAATTTCGTTACTTAAATATTACGAGTTTGTGAACAATTTGTAATATGTATTGACAAAAGATAATAAGTATAATATAAGTAAATTAATAAAAAAAGAGTAAGGCTTTTGCCTCACTCATTTGTTGAATTATTTTGAGATTGGTTGATATGAGCTTCCGCTGGGCTAATATCAACTTTTTCTTTATCTAGATGAAACTGATATCCTAAGACACCAATAACACCTGCCAGCACAGCTAGACAAAGAATTACAAACCCAATTCCTATGTACTTTTCCACAGGTATTGCCCCCCTTTCTTTCGTATTTACACCTTGCTGTCAGAAGAAAGCTAGGTGCATAAACTAATATTTAAGTTGGACATAGAAGATAAATATTAATCTATGCACCCAACTTGAAAGGGGTATTCAACTATTACACACTATAACAAAAATCAAAATCATTGTCAATACAAATTTTGACAAAATTGTGGATAACTTTCAACACACAAAACATAAAAAATATGTTATAATATAGATATCTACTAACAGTAGTGATAGTGCGAAGAAAGAAATCAGTTTTTTGTGACTGGTTTCTTTTTTTCCGCCAAAACGCTATGTAAGAGAAAATTAACAATTGTTATTAATTTGTTATTAACGTATCAATTTTGATAAAGTTCTAATAGTATTTTCAAAATTCATAAAAACATTGACAAATCAATGAAAATGGCTTATATTAATAAAAGCACGATATTACAAAAATAGGATTGAATGATATTACCAATTATTATGTCTTTATAATCAAGGTTGCAATTTAGGGACGTTCCTTAAATTGCAATTCTTGTTTAATAAAGAAAAAAATCAAGAAAAGATTTGTAAAATCCTTTTAAGGGAAACATTGAAAAGTAAGAAATTATTTGGTATAATGAGACAGAAGAAATAATTGCAATTTAAGGAACGTCCCTAAATTGCAACCTTTAAAAACTATAATTTTGAACTTTAAGGAACGTCCCTAAAGTTCAAAAGAAAGGGAGAAGAGTATGAATTATAAGGAGTTAGCAGATAAAATTTTTCCAAATATAAAGGAAATTACTTATTATGAAGAAAAATATAAAAAAAGAGATCTACCAGAAGGGGCTATTGTAACAAGATATGCACCAAGTCCAACAGGATTTGTGCATTTAGGTTCTCTATATCAAGTAGTCATTGCAAAAAAAGTAGCCAAACAAACAAATGGGGTTTTCTTTTTAAGAATAGAAGATACGGACCAAAAAAGAGAAGTAGAAAATGGTGTAACAGGTATTCTGCAATCTTTAAAAGATTTTGGATTAGAGCCAGATGAAGGAATGATAGATGAAATCCATGAAAAGGGAGAATATGGACCATACAAACAATCTTTAAGGAAAGAGATTTATCAGTCTTATGCAAAATATTTATTAGAACAGGGAAAAGCTTACCCATGTTTTGCAACGCCAGAAGAATTAGAAGAAATGAGACAAAAGCAAGAGGCAGCTAAAATTCGTCCTGGATATTATGGTATATGGGCAAAATATAGAAATTTATCTATAGAAGAAGCAGCAGAAAAAATTGATAAAGGAGAAAGCTATATTATTCGTTTAAAATCACCAGGTAGAGAAGATAGAAAAATAAAACATCATGATTTAATTAAAGGAAATGTAGACTTTCCAGAAAATGACCAAGATATTGTTATTATTAAAGCAGATGGACTTCCTACTTACCATTTTGCACATGCTGTGGATGACCATTTAATGCGAACAACACATGTCATTCGTGGAGATGAATGGCTATCTTCTGTGCCACTTCATTTACAATTATTCCAAATGTTAGGTTTTAAAGCGCCTAAATATGCCCATATTGCCCCTATTATGAAAGAAGAAGACGGAGGAAAAAGAAAGCTTAGCAAACGTAAAGACCCAGAGGCGGCTGTTAGCTATTATACAGAAATGGGAATTCCAAAAGAAGCAGTAATTGAATATCTACTAAATATTGCGAATTCTAATTTTGAAGCATGGAGAAAGCAAAATCCAGATACTTCTTTAGATAATTTTGAGCTACAGCTAAACAAAATGAGCGTAAGTGGTGCTTTGTTTGATATTGTAAAAATATTGGATATTGCTAAAACAGTTATTTCTAAATATACAGCAGAACATATTTATGAAGAAGCATATAAGTGGGCAGAAAATTATGATGAGGAACTAAAAAATCTATTGCAGGATAAAGCCTATGCCTTAAAAGTATTTGGTATAGAAAGAGGAAATGTAAAACCTAGAAAAGACATTAGTAAATGGTCGGATGTAAAGGAAAATATAGAGTATATGTATGATAGTGAATTTTTTGGCAGAAAAATAGAATATCCATACCAAAAAATTACAGACCCAGAAAAAGTGAAAGAAATTTTGCAAAAATACATACGCAATTATTATTCACCAGATGATGACAAACAAACTTGGTTTAATAAAATAAAAGATTTAGCAGAAGAAACTGGTTTTGCTAGAGAAGTAAAAGAGTGGAAAAATGAGCCAGAGAAATGGCCAGGTCATGTAGGAGATGTAAGCACAGTTATTAGAGTTGCCTTAACTGGAAGAACTAATACCCCAGATATGTATGAAATTATGCAAGTATTGGGAAAAACAAGTGTTATAAAAAGACTAGAAAAGGCACAAGAATTCCTAAAATAAGAAATAAGGAAAAGAAATAGAAGAAAAGGATGGATGCAGATGGAATATAAAATAGGAGATATTGTAAGAACTAAAAAACAACATCCTTGTGGTAGTAAACTCTGGGAAATTACAAGAGTAGGAGTAGATTTTAAGTTAAAGTGTTTAGGGTGTGGACATATGATTACAGTAGAAAGACCCAAAGCACTAAAAATCATTACGAAAAAAATAGAAGACAACAAAGAAAATAAGTGACAAATAAAAACAAGTATCTAATTAGGAAAGGTTTGAGATACTTGTTTTTTATTTAGTAAGACAAATATTTATGACTCTTGGTTCTGTGGAAGGGTTAAAATAAAGGTAGTTTTATTATCCTTACTTTCTGCTCGGATTGTACCACCATGCAAGGTGATAATTTCTTTGGCAATAGCAAGTCCAAGCCCTGCACCACCTGTATGTGTGCCACGAGAGTTATCTAAACGATAAAATTTTTCAAAAATAGAATTTAGTTTGTTTTCTGGAATGGTATAACCTTCATTTTGAATGGAAACACTAATCATTCCACTCTTGCAAGTAACGGTAATGATAATATCTGTATGCTCAAAGCTATAAGAAATAGCATTTTTAAGTACATTATTAAGTACCCTGGATAATTTATCAGGGTCAGCAAAGCAGGTAAGAGAATCCTCGCAATGGATGATAATTCTCTTTCCTTGTTCGTTTGTCATAGGGTAGAATTCGTCAATTAATTGTTGTAATAAAAATTTTAAATTTAAATTTTTTTTCATTAAAACTAGATTGGTATCATTAAATTTAGCAATTTCAAAAAATTCATTCATTAAATCTTCTAAGCGATAAGCTTTTTCCAAAGTGATGTTGGTATATTTGATTCTTTGCTCTACTGGTAAATCAGGGGTTTCTTTTACCAATTCTAAATAGCCAATGACAGAGGTAAGTGGTGTTTTTAAGTCATGAGCTAGATAAACAATTAAATCGTTCTTTTTTTGCTCGCTCTCTTTGGCAAGTTGCTCATTTTTTTCTGCTTCATGCTTTAAATGGTTCATCTGTGCGCTAATATCCGCAAGTTCTGACGGAAGTTGGATGTATTCTACGTTTTTATCTAGTAACTGAGAAGATGCAATTTCTAGGGCAGAAATATAGGAATAGGTCTTTTTTAGCAAACGATAAAATAAAAAGCTAATGCCAAATACAAGGATGCAGTAAATCATCAGGATAATTAGCATAGCAAAAGGCTGTGTTCCGTCAAATAAAAAACTAAAAAACCATAAAGCCTCATAATATATTTCTGGCAGAACATCATATACCCATTGAAAATCTAGAACAGAGATAATTTGTGCCATAGCAAGAAGAACAAGAAGAAAAATGGCAGTAAAAACCCAAATTCTTAAAAAGAAATTTTTACGTATTTTTTCCCATAAAGTTTGTTTTTTATTCAATTTCATATCCTACACCCCAAACTGTTTTAATAAATTTTGGATTTTTAGGCTTTTCATGTAATTTTTCACGTAGCCTTTTAATATGCACCATAACTGTATTATTACAATCTAAATACTTTTCTCCCCAAACATTACAAAAAAGTTCTTCACTACTAACTACTCTGCCTCGATTTTGGCATAAATACCAAAGAATAGAAAATTCAATAGGCGTTAAATTAATTTCTTGGTTATATAAAGTGCATTTGTGGTTTTCTTTGTTCACATATAAGCCTAAAAATTCTATCACATTTTTATTTTCTTTTTCTGTATTGTATTGATAATATCTACGCATGGCAGACTTTACCCTAGCTACTAATTCTAAAGGGTTAAATGGTTTTGTTATATAATCATCTGCTCCAATAGATAATCCTTGAATTTTAGAAATATCATCTACTTTAGCAGTTAGCATTAAAATAGGATAATGATATTTTTTTCTAATCTCGCGACAGATTTCAAAACCATCTATATCTGGTAACATTACATCTAAAATAGCCATATCTAGGTGCTTTTCTTCTATGCATTTTAAAGCTCCTTTGGACTCATAAAATTTATATACCGTAAAATTTTCATTTTTTAAATAAACTTCCACCAAATCAGCAATTTCTTTTTCATCATCTAATACCAAAACTGCATAATTCATAGTTTTTCTCATCCTTTCAGCAGTATTGTAACATAAAAGCATGATTTCCTACAACAGATGTAAGAAAAATGTAAGAATTTCGTAAACAAAATATAAGAAATTTGTTAGAAAAAAGTAAAAAGTAGAAGAGAAAAAAGCGATATAGTAAGAAAAAAAGGAGATGTAAAATGCAAATCGTAGTAGGAATATGCTTATTCATTAGTTTTGTTAATTTTACAAGGTGGAAGAGAAAAGAAAGCAAACCATCCAATAAGTTAGTGAGCAAAAGAAAGCTTCATCCAAAAATAAATATTATAATTGGTATATTTTTAGTTTGTCTTACTATTTTTACAAGACTTTATAAAATAGAAGAGTTACTAAATGGATTACATGTAGATGAAGTAGGAATGGGCTATGATGCTTTCTGCATTGCTAATTATGGAGTAGATAGATATTTGCATCATTTTCCTGTGTATATGATTAATTTTGGTGGAGGTCAAAGTGCCTTATATACTTACCTAGCAGCCATTATAGTAAAAATATTAGGCTTAAATACACTGGCTATTCGCCTGCCAGGAGTTATTTTAAGTTTTATTGCTATCTTAGCAGGCTTTTTTCTTATTAAAAAAACACATGGTGTTCGATGGGGATTTGTTTTTATGCTACTAATGATTATTTGTCCTTGGCATGTGATGCAATCACGATTCGGTTTAGATTGTAACTTATTATCTTCTATGATAATGATTTCTATTACCTTATTTGTGGTGAGTAAAAAATGGTGGCAGTATATACTAGCAGGAACTTTTTTTGGCATCACTCTATATGCCTATGCTTTATCCTATATCATTCTTCCCATTTTCTTGTTATTAAGTAGTAGCTATATGCTCTATGTAAAAAAAACACAGTGGAAAGAAATTTTTTTTATGGCAATACCCATTATTATTTTGGCAGTTCCTTTAATTTGGATGTTACTTGTTAATATGGGATATTTGGAGCAGGTAGAAGGAGTCATTAGTATTCTAAAATTGCCAGATTTTCGAGGAGGAGAACTAAACTTTGAAAATATCTGGGGAAATTTAAAACAATTTTTTACAATTCTTACAGCAGGAGGATTTATCTATAACGCTATTCCACAGTTTGGTACCATTTATTTATTTGCTATTCCGCTAGCCATAGTGGGAATAGGAATAGCTATCAAAGACACTGTAATAGCGACTAAAGAAAAAAAGTTTCATGTTAGTAGTATGATGTTATTTTTGTGGTTAGCCAATATGTTGCTTATGGCATTAACTAGCGTGAATGTGAATAAAATCAATTCTATTTACATTGCACTACTTTACTTTGTTTTTCTATCTTTAAAAAAGCTGTATCATTATTTTAAAATTGGTTTTGTGGGAATTAGTATCCTATACATAGTTGCGGCAATTTGCTTTTTCCAATACTATTTTTTCCAGTATGAAAAAGATTATCCACAAATAGATTTGGTAAATGAGGATGTGATAGGCTTAAGTCAAGAAATACAAAAATGGGATAACAACAAAACGGTATATATGCATTTGAATGTACACCAACCATGGATTTATGTTTTATATGCACTGCAAATTTCTCCCTATGAGTTCAACGAAGAAAAAAGAGAAAATACTATAGATGGTTGGAATAATAATTATTCCTTTGGCAGGTATGAGTTTGAACTACCAGAAAATGTGAAAAATAATAGCATTTATGTAATTTATGTAGAAGAAGAGGTAAAAAGTTTTATACAGAAGTTAGAAGAAAAAGGGTATCAGATAAAATTGTATGGGAAGTATCAGATTTATTATAAAGAATGAAAGGATATTTCCTCCTATCGAAAAACTAAGGCATATGCCTTAGCAAAAAGAGCGTGCTACTTAAAAAGGTAGCATGCTCTTGAATCTTAAGAAAATATTAAAAACTTTTCAATTTCTTCCCATACAGCGTCTGTATAAATTCTTCTTTCTGCAGAAAAAGGAAGAAAAGGTAAATCCTTTAAAGGATTTAGTTCTTCTTGCAAAACTTTTACTTGGGATTCTACTTTGGTAACGGCAATTTTGTCCGCTTTATTTGCAATAATCATACAGGGCTTTTGTTTGTCTACAATGTAACGGTACATTAATTTATCATTTTCTGTAGGACTATGACGAATATCTATGAGAAAAATAATCAAAGCAATTTCTTTACTTTGAGATAAATACTGCTCAATAAATTGTCCTACTTTTACTTGTTCTTGTTTAGACATTTTGCTGTAACCATATCCAGGTAAATCTACAAAATAAAAGGAGTTATCCATATTATAAAAATTAATCTGTCTGGTTTTACCAGGTTCACTGCTAGTTCTTGCTAAATTTTTGCGGTTAACTAATGTATTAATAAAAGAAGATTTTCCCACATTAGATTTTCCTACTAAAACAATTTGCGGAAGCCCATCTTTCGGATATTGTGCTAGTGAAACAGCAGAAATTTGAAATTTAGGATTTTTAATAAGCATTTCTTCTATCCTATTCGTTTACGCAAAATACGAAACGCCTTTCTTTATTTTTTAGGAGTTATTTTCTCTAATCCACCCATATAAGGTCTTAATACTTCAGGAACAATCACACTACCATCAGGCTGATAATTGTTTTCTACAATAGAAATTAACATACGAGGTGGTGCTACTACGGTATTATTTAAAGTATGAGCAAAATAATTACCTTTTTCCCCTTTAATACGAATGCCAAGACGTCTTGCTTGTGCATCTGTTAAATTAGAACAACTTCCTACTTCAAAATATTTTTGTTGTCTAGGGCTCCAAGCTTCCACATCACAGCTTTTTGCTTTTAAATCTGCTAAGTCGCCACTACAACATTCTAAAGTACGTACAGGAATTCCCATACTTCTAAATAGTTCTACTGTATAAGACCACATTTTGTCATACCACTCATAGCTTTCTTCTGGCTTGCAAACAACAATCATTTCTTGTTTTTCAAATTGATGAATACGGTATACACCACGTTCTTCTATTCCATGTGCACCTTTTTCTTTTCTAAAGCAAGGAGAATAAGAAGTCATAGTATAAGGTAAATTTTCTTCTTTTAAAATTTGGTCTTTAAATTTACCAATCATAGAATGCTCAGAAGTACCAATTAAATATAAATCTTCTCCTTCAATTTTATACATCATAGCATCCATTTCTTCAAAACTCATAACACCAGTTACTACTTCACTACGAATCATATAAGGAGGAATACAATAAGTAAATCCCTTATTAATCATAAAATCTCTAGCATAAGTAAGCACTGCAGAATGAAGTCTAGCTACATCTCCCATTAAATAATAAAAACCATTTCCAGCTACACGGCGAGCAGAATCTAAATCAAGCCCACCTAATCTTTCCAAAATTTCTCCATGGAAAGGAATTTCATAATCTGGAATCACTGGCTTGCCATATTTCTGGATTTCAACATTTTCGCTGTCATCCTTTCCAATAGGAACAGATTCATGAATGATGTTAGGTATTTTCATCATTCTTTCTTTTACTTCTGCTGCAAGTTTTGCTTCCTCCTTTTCATTAGAAGCAAGTTCTTCGTTTATTTTTTGTACTTGTTTTTTCATATCTTCAGCTTCTTCTTTTTTACCTTCTCTCATAAGAGAGCCTATTTTGGCACTTAAACTGTTACGAGAGGAACGAAGCTCATCACCTTTTAATTTAATACTTCTGTTTTGCTCATCTAAAGAAAGTACCTCATCCACTAAGACCAATTTGTGGTCTTGAAATTTCTTCCTGATATTTTCCTTTACTAAATCAGGATTTTCTCTTAACAATTTAATATCAATCATATCAAAACGCCTCATTTCCTCTAAAATTTTGTACAAATTTTATCATAAAAAAAAGCGAAATTCAAGATAAAATCCATAAAAATTGGTAATACTATCCATAGGTGTCCCAGAAATGTCAGGGATAAGTGGGACACTACCAGAAAAATGTCGAAATAGGGTGAGAAAATGGCGATAGAATTTTTTAAGTTTATTATCTATTCTTTATGCATTGTACTAATTGCTAAATATATTTTAGTAAAGTTACTACGAAAGTTAGCAGAAAGTTTGCAGCTTTCCTCTAGAACAGTAGGTAACATAGCAGGATTTGCTACATCTATACCAGAGCTGTTAACAGTATCTTTTTCTGCTTTTACTGGATTACTAGGAACTAGTATTTATAATATTCTGAGTTCTAATGTGATTAATTTCGTACAATATTTATTTTCTATTGTTTTATCGAAAAATTAAAAGATATTAAGAAATAAAGCGTTACGAATAGATTTATGCTTAGTAGCCCTCACTATTTTCATACCAATGGTGATGCTATTATTTAGCTGGAATTTTTCTATTCGTATTATTCCTGTTTT
>CALXAQ010000041.1 GCA_944386335.1 uncultured Clostridia bacterium
ATAGAGGATATAATGATACTTTATATTTTCCGCATCAGTCTGCAGTAGATGAGTGTTTGGGGTATTGGTTGGCGTCTCCGAGTGCTAGCAGCGCCAGCGGCTTGATGCTTGTGAACTACGGCGGTAATGTGGGCCGCAACTACTCTAGCAATCACATCTACTTGGGCGTTCGTCCCGTAGTTTCTCTAATATCTGGAGTCACAGCAACTCAAGGAGAGAATGATGTTTGGAGATTTTAATATTAAAATTTGTAGAAAAGAATAAAAGAAAGAGTGCGAGCATAGTCAAGCCTTGTAGAGGGTGTAAATATGGTGTAGGATTATTACCATATTTATGCTCTTATTTTTTATTTTTAAAATAAAAAAGTATTGACAATGGAACATGTACTCAACTATAATATAGTAAAAGCATAATTGAATAACAATTCAATTGTTTAAATAAGGAGGTGAAACTATGTCTAATAATGAATTTATATGTGATTGTAATATCATTCATAAAGAAGTGGTAGAAGATACATTAGCAAAGATGCTACAACCAGATTTGTTTGATAAAATTGCAGAATTCTTTAAGATTATTGGTGACCCTACCAGAACAAAAATTTTATTTGCGTTAGACCAAAACGAGATGTGTGTGTGCGATATTGCCAATGTATTAGGAATGACAAAATCATCTATTTCTCATCAATTAGCAGTATTAAGGAAAAGTGGTATTGTAAAATATAGAAGAGATGGAAAAGAGATTTATTATACATTGGATGATGAACATGTAAAACAAGTTTTTGAAGTGGGAATAGAGCACATAGAACATAAAGATGAAGAAAGGAATGTGAAGTGAAAATGAATATAAAGTTTAAAATAAAAGGATTAGACTGTGCTAATTGTGCAGCAGAGTTAGAGAGAAAAATTCAAAAGATAGAAGGAGTAACAAAAGTAAGTATTAGTTTTATGGCAGAGAAAATGGAAGTAGAATGTGATGCAGATAGTTTGGAGAAAATAAAAAAGACAATAAAAAAAGAAGAACCAGATGTGAGTATTGACAAGATATAAGGAGGCAAATATAATATGAAAAAAAAAGCAATAAAGATAATAGTAGCATTGTTATTATATGTATTTGCTATGCTAGTAAAATTAGAAAATGTATGGATAAATAATGGGATTTTTATTATTAGTTATTTTATAGTGGGTTGGGAAATACTAAAAAAAGCAATAAGAAATATCCTAAGAGGAAAAGTGTTAGATGAAAATTTTTTAATGTCAGTTGCCACTATAGGTGCTTTTGGAATAGGAGAATTTCCTGAGGCTGTAGCTGTGATGTTGTTTTATCAAATAGGGGAATTATTCCAAAGTTATGCGGTAGACAGATCTAGAAAATCCATAGCGAATTTAATGGATATTAGACCTGACTATGCAAATGTATATAGAAAAGATGGCATAGAAAAGGTAAATCCTGAGGAAGTAAATATGGGAGAAAGGATTGTGGTAAAACCAGGGGAAAAAATTCCTCTAGATGGATGTATTGTAGAAGGAAAAACTAGTTTAGATACAAAAGCGTTAACAGGAGAGTCTATGCCAAGAGATGTAAAAGAAGGTGACGATGTTTTAAGTGGATGTATTAATTTAAATGGAGTTATCAAAATAGAAGTGAAAAAAGAATATGGAGAATCTACAGTAAGCAAAATATTAGATTTAGTAGAAAATGCTAGTAGCAAAAAATCTAAATCAGAAAATTTTATTACAAAATTTGCAAGATATTATACTCCTATTGTAGTAGGAATAGCTGTTATATTAGCAATTATTCCACCATTAGTACTACTAGAGGCTAACTTTTCTGAATGGTTATATAGAGCATTATCCTTTTTGGTAGTATCTTGCCCTTGTGCTTTAGTAATTTCCATACCTCTAAGTTTTTTCGGAGGAATTGGAGGAGCATCTAAAATGGGAGTGTTAGTAAAAGGAAGTAATTATTTGGAAGCTTTATCTAATACAGAAATAGTAGTATTTGACAAGACAGGAACTTTAACAAAAGGAATATTTGAAGTCCAAAAAGTAAAGGCAATAGATATGACAGAACAAGAATTACTAAAAATAGCAGCTTATGCAGAACATTATTCTAATCATCCTATTTCTCTTTCTATTCAACGTGCCTATCAGCAAGAGATAGACGAAAAACAAATTGAAAACTATAAAGAATTACCTGGATTTGGAATTGTTACAAAAATAGAAGGACGAGAAATTTTGATAGGCAATGAAAAATGGATGCAGGAGAGACAAATTATATTTGAAAAAGGTGATGAAGTAGGAACAATTTTGTATGTAGCAATAGAAGATAAATATGCAGGATATATAGTGATAGCAGATCAAATAAAAGAAGATGCTAAAAAGACAGTAGAAGAATTAAAGAAAAACCGTATTAAACAAACCATTATGCTAACAGGAGATAGGAAAGAAGTAGGAGAATGTGTAGCAAAGCAGATTGGAATAGATAAGACTTATACAGAATTGTTGCCAGTAGATAAAGTAAAAAAAGTGGAAGAGTTATTAAAGCAAAAGTCCGCAAAAGGCAAAATTGTATTTGTGGGGGATGGTATTAATGATGCACCTGTACTAACTTTAGCAGATATTGGAATTGCTATGGGAGCTTTAGGGGCAGATAGTGCTATTGAAGCGGCAGATGTCGTTATTATGACAGATGAACCATACAAAATAGTAAAATCCATAAAATTAGCAAGGAAAACAATGAAAATTGTAAAAGAAAATATTACATTTGCTATATTTATTAAAGTGTTGGTACTAATTTTAACGGCATTTGGACTTTCTACTATGTGGGAGGCAGTATTCGCAGATGTGGGGGTTTCTATTATTGCCATTATTAATGCATTAAGATCATTAAGAGTAAAGAATATATAGAGTTTTAAGAAAGAAAGGAATGTGAGTAAAAATGAAAGAATTAGAAATACATGTAAAAGGAATGGTTTGTGGAGGATGTGAAAATAGAGTAAAAAACGCCTTAAGTACTATAGAAGGAGTAAAGAGTGTAGAGGCAAGTTATCAAACAGGAATTGTAAAAGTAGAAGCAGAGGAAAAAGTAACAAAAGAAATTTTAGAAGAAACCATTACAGATATTGGATTTGAAGTATAAGAAATGGAAAATAATTACAATCGGATTTGTACCTTATGAAAGGAAGGATAGCAAATATGAAAAAAATAATATTGTCTATAGAAGGAATGACTTGTAGTGCATGCTCTAATGGATTAGAAAAATATTTAAATAAACAAAAAGGCATTCAGTTAGCTTCTGTTAACTTAGTAATGGCAAATGCAAGTATCGAATATGATGAAAAAATATTAAATATAGAAAGTTTAAATGAATTTGTAAAGAAAGCGGGATTTAAAAGTTTAGGAGAATTTAAAGAAGTAAAAATAGAAGGAAAAAATAAAAAGGAAAAGGTAAAATTTATTATTTTTACAGTACTTGCTATTGTTCTTATGTATATTGCCATGGGACATATGGTTCATTTACCAACCCTACCATGGATAGATATAGAAAACAATCCAATAGGATATACCATTTGTTTGTGTATTTTTGCTATTTTATTTATTTTTTATGGATGGGATATTTTAAAAAATGGTTATAAAAAAATAATTCATAAAACGCCTAATATGGATACTTTAGTAGGAATAGGAGTACTAAGTAGTTTTTTCTATAGTCTATATAGTATGATACTTATTTTACAAGGAGATTTATTAGCTATTCACCATCTATATTTTGAATCTGCTGCTATGGTTATCTATTTTGTGAAATTGGGTAGATATTTAGATGGAATTAGCAAAGATAAAACAAGAGAAGCCATTCAAAATTTGGTAAAAATAACACCAACACAAGCAACCATTAAAGAAAATGGAAGAGAAAAAATAGTAACAATAGATGAAGTGAAAAAAGGAGATATTGTAGTTAGTAAACCAGGAGAAAAAGTTTCTGTAGATGGTGAAATAGTAGAGGGAAAAGCACATTTAGATGAATCTTTTATTACAGGTGAGAGTAAACCAGTAGTAAGAACAGTAGGAGAAAAAGTAATTGCAGGTAGTAACAACTATGACGGATATATAGAATACAAAGCAGAGAAAAAAGGAAAAGAATCTACTATATCAGAAATAGTAAAACTAGTAGTAGAAGCAAGTAATACAAAGGCACCTATTGCGAAAACAGCAGACAAAGTTTCTGGTTATTTTGTACCAACTGTCATTTTAATTGCGATAGTTACTTTTCTAACATACTTGCTATTAGGCTATAGCTTTGCAGATAGTTTAGTAGTATTTGTTACAATATTAGTAGTAGCTTGTCCTTGTAGTTTAGGGCTTGCTACACCTTTAGCGATTGTAGTAGCAGAAGGATTATGTGCAAACCATGGTATTTTAGTAAAAAAGAGTGAAATATTAGAAAATGCACAAAAAACAGATACTATTGTGTTTGATAAGACAGGAACATTAACTTTTGGAAGTCTAAAAATAGCAGAAATAAAAAATTATAGCAATTTGACAGAAAAAGAATTATTACAATATGTAGGTAGTATAGAAAGTAAATCTACACATCCTATTGCAAAAGCATTTACGGAATATATGAAAGAAAATAAGTTGGAACAATTATCAGTAAAAGAATTTGGTAATGTAGTTGGCTATGGCATTATTGGGAAGATAAAAGAACATAAAATGACAATAGGAAATGCAAAAATTTTGAAAGATTTGCTTATAGAAAATCCATATAAAGAAGAAGAAAAACGATTATCACAAGAAGGAAATAGTATTGTATATGTGGTACAAGATAATAAGATTATTGCTTTAATAGGAGTAAATGATATTATTAGAGATAATGCTAAAGAGGTAATACAAAACTTAAAACAAAAACAGATAGATACTATTATGCTAACAGGAGATAACCAAAATACTGCAGAAAAAATAGCTAAAGAAATAGGAATTACAAAAGTAATAGCAAATGTATTACCAAGAGAAAAAACGCAAGTTATTCAAAAATTGAAAAAAGAACATAAATATGTAATGATGTGTGGAGATGGTATTAATGATAGCCCTGCCTTGGCAACTGCTGATATAGGAGTGAGTGTAAAGAGTGGGACAGATATAGCAATGGATTCTTCAGACGTTATTTTAACTAGAAATAATTTGGATAGTGTAGAACATTTGATTCAGATTAGTAGAAAGACTATCAAAATAATCCAACAAAATTTATTCTGGGCATTTTTCTATAATGCTTTGATGATACCAATCGCAATGGGAATACTAAAACCATTTGGTGTAGCTATTAATCCAATGATAGCAAGCTTGGCCATGGTAATTAGTAGCTTGACTGTAATCATCAATACTTTAAGATTAAAAATATAGAGAGATAAAGAAGGAAATAGAAATGTCACAATATTATATACAAATAAAAGATAAAGAAATACCAATACAAGTCAGAAATTATAAAAATAGTAATCGTGTGAAGATATATTTTAGAGAAAACATACTACATATTAGTAAACCAACATATTTTTCTAAAAATCACTTGATAAAAATGATAAAGGAGAATGAAGAAAAAATCTATGAAGAGTATTTGGCTCTTTGGAATAAAGATAATCTGAATCAAAAACATTGGTATACAGGTGAAATTTTTTATTATAAAGGAGAACCTTTTGAAGAGCAGGTTTTTTATCAGAAAGGTGAAAAGTTAGCTGTAAGAATAGATAAACAAAATAAAAAGCTGATACTATATTTTCCAGAAAAAATAAAAGAAGAAGAAAAAAAGAAATACGGAGATAAATTAGTAAAAAAACTATTAAAGCAAGAAACCAAGAACATGTTAGAGACAAAACTTCCTGAATGGGCTAAAAAAATGAATTTAGCCTATAATGGATATCAAGTAAGAGATACAGTTTCTAAATATGGAAGTTGTGCTTTTAAAACAAAAATGTTATATTTTAGTGCACGTTTAATTATGCTTGCAGAAAGAGAAGCAGATGCAATTATAGTGCATGAACTGGCACATTTAGAGCAGCCTAATCATCAAAAGCCGTTCTATGATTTAGTAAAATCCTATATTCCAGATTACGATGAAATTCATCAAGAACTAAAGAAAAATCAAAAAAGAATTATGATTTAAACCTTCATAATATATTAAGAAGTGCAGTATTGACAACAAAACAGAGGATAGGGT
>CALXAQ010000042.1 GCA_944386335.1 uncultured Clostridia bacterium
AATTTAGGAACCATTCGTAGATATTACGTAGAAAAAATAACCGATAGAAAAATTATTGCAAAAGCAGAAGCAACTATTAAAGAAAGCAAAAAGGATACAAACAAATAGAAGGCTAAAATGTTAAAAAAATAAGAAAATAAAAAAAGAAAAATCAATAGAAAAAGTTATCTATTTGCATAAATCGACAAAATAAAACATTGTTACAGCTTTGTTACGAAAATATTACAAAAATATAACAAATTCTATTGACTTTTTTGGCGAAATATAATATTCTAAGGAAAGTTAAAATGAAGTAAAAAATGGAGGAGTTAGCTTTGGCTATAGGAGATATAATTGTGGGGCTAGACATCGGCACTTCTAAAGTGAGTCTAGTAGTAGGAGAGGTCAATAATTTCAACCAAATAGAGATTATTTGTAATACTAGTCAGAAATGTAATGGGATAAAGAAAACGAAAATTATTGATGAGGACGAAGTTGCTTTAGCCGTTTCAAAAGTGATTGAAGAAGCACAGACAGAAACAGAACTAAAAATTAATTCTAGTTATGTAACAATTCCTGGAAAGTATGTGACGATTGTACAAAATAGTATTACAAAAGAAGTAAAAGATAAATATGCTGGTATCTCTGTAAAAGATGTGTATAGTGGTATTATGCAAGTAAAAGATGTAGAACTACCAGAAGGGAAAACAATTATAGACATTGTGCCAGATTGTTTTATTTTAGAAGATGGAAAAAAAGTAGCAGATCCAGTAGGAAACTTATCAGCTAATTTTACACTTCATGCACAGGTGCTATTAGCAGATAAAGATTATGTGAAACAATTAATGAACATTTTTAGAAAAGTTGGATTAGACATAGATGGTTTGGTGCCAGTTACACTAGCAGAAAGAAATGTAATGTTAGATAATAATGAATTAAATGATAATATTATGTTATTGGATATAGGAGCAGGTAATACAGAGATAGGAGTATTTGAAGCAAATGGATTTCTTTATACAAATACTATTCCCTTGGGTGGAGACAGTATTACATCAGATATTGCTTTAGTATTAAATATTACTGAAGAAGAAGCGGAAAAGTTAAAAAGACAATATGGACTTGCAATGAAATCTTTTATTGATAATGATAATGAAATTATATTAAATACTTGTAGAGAAGAGGTTAAATCCAAAGCAATAAGAAGTTCTGAATTAATAGAGATTATAGAAGCAAGAATAGAAGAAATCTTTTCATTAGTAAATAAAGATATTACTATGCAAGGACTTAAACAAAGAATCAATAATGTTGTTTTGACAGGACAAGGAATTACAAATATAAATAAGAGTGATGTGGCAGGAAAGGTGATTTTAAATATCCCTGTAAAAATATCAACAGGAAGATTAGTGAGCACAGTAAGATCTGAGTATAGAACAGCTTATTCATTAGTGAGATATATAGCAGCAAGACCATATACTAAAACGGTATCTAGTAATATAGATTCTAATACACAAGAGAGTTTCCTAAAAACAATACTAGAAAGAATAAAAGAATTTTTTTACTCTTAAAATAGATACTGTATAGTAAAAAATAATTAGTTATTAATTTTTAAAAATAGATATATAGTAAAAAGGAGGAAAATAGCAATATGATAGTAGATAGCGTAGATGAAAATACAATGTTAGATGGAACCGCTACCATTAAAGTAATTGGCGTAGGGGGAGCTGGAAATAATGCAGTAAATCGTATGGTAGACTCTGGCATAAAAGGAGTAGACTTTATAGGAGTAAATACAGATAGACAAGCTTTACTACTTTCCAAAGCAGGCTCAAAAATACAAATTGGAGAAAAAATTACAAGAGGATTAGGAGCAGGTGCAAACCCAGATATTGGAGCACAAGCAGCAGAAGAAAGTAAAGCAGAAATTCAAGAAGCACTTCGCGGTGCAGATATGGTATTTGTTACAGCTGGAATGGGAGGAGGAACTGGAACAGGAGCAGCTCCTATTGTAGCAGCTTGTGCAAAGGAAATGGGAATTTTAACCATAGGTGTAGTAACAAAACCATTTACTTTTGAAGGTAAGAAACGTCTTTCTCAAGCAGAAAGAGGAGTAGAAAGTCTAAAAGGAAAAGTAGATACTCTAGTTGTAATTCCAAATGATAAACTATTACAAATTATAGATAGAAAGACTTCTATAGTAGAAGCGTTTAAAATGGCGGATGATGTATTAAGACAAGGTGTACAAGGTATATCGGATTTAATTGCTATACCAGGACTTGTTAATTTAGACTTTGCAGACGTAAAAACTATCATGTTAAATACAGGAATGGCTCATATGGGTATAGGTAGAGCATCAGGAGAAAATAGAGCAGAAGATGCAGCAAAACAGGCAGTACAAAGTCCATTACTAGAAACTTCCATAGAAGGTGCAAGAGGTGTAATTATTAATATTACAGGAGGACCAAACTTAGGACTACATGAGGTAAATACAGCAGCAGAGTTAGTACAAAGAAGTGTAGATCCAGAAGCTAATATTATCTTTGGAGCAGTTATTGATGAGAGCTTAGATGAAGATATTGTTATTACAGTAATAGCAACAGGATTTGAAAAAGATCCAAATTCAGTAACTAATACAGTAGAAAGCATTGTAGACAAAGCGTGGGGAGAAAAAATAAATTCTATTCCAGCTCCAGTAGAGAATACAAACTCATCTAATGATTTAGACATTCCATCCTTTTTAAGAAAAAATAAAGGGATAAAATAAGAGAACTAGATATTATTGTTCAAAAAGAATAATAATATCTTTTTTTATGCTTGTAAAAACAAAATAACATAATAATGATTGCAATAATTAAAATAGAAGGAGAAAATGAAAAAGGAAAAATATTAACATTAATCAAAAGGTAATGCATTATTTTAAGTATAGAAACAAGAGAATGGGAACGCATAAGATAAAGAACTAGCTATTTTAGGAAGGAATGAACAAAATGAAAAAAGAAAAAGGAATTACAATGGTAACTTTGGTGGTAACAATTATAGTTTTAATTATTTTAGCAGGAGTGAGCATCAATACATTAATAGGAGACAATGGAATTATTACAAAAACAAAGCAAGCAAGA
>CALXAQ010000043.1 GCA_944386335.1 uncultured Clostridia bacterium
CTAGAGAGCAAATTTTTAAAGCCAGAAGATAAAGAAGGCATTCATGAATTGCCAAAAGAAGCCAAAGTAGGAGAAGACCCAATTGCCTACATGGAAATGAAAGATGATGTCATTGATTTTGATTTAACAGCCAATAGAGGAGACCTACTAAGCATTTTAGGGATGGCATATGAAATTGCAGCTATCTATGATAAAAAAGTAAAACCGATAGAATTATCTCATACAGAGACAAAAGAAAATGTGAATGATAGCTTTAAAGTAGAAATTCATACAGAAAACTGTCCTATCTTTTTAGCCAAAAAAGTAGAAAATGTAGTGATTAAAGAAAGTCCAACTTTTATTAAAAACAGATTAATCGCTTCTGGGATTAGACCAATTAATAATGTAGTAGATATTAGTAACTATGTTATGTTAGAAACAGGTCAGCCACTTCATTATTATGATGCAGATACCCTAAAAGGAAAGCTAGAAGTAAGAATGGCAAAGGATCAAGAAACATTAACAACACTAGATAATATAGAAAGAACCTTGTCTTCGGAAGATATTGTTATTTCTGATGGAGAAAGAGCTATTGGTCTTGCAGGTGTTATGGGGGGATTAGATACAGAGATAACAGAAAATACGAAAAACATTATTATTGAAGCAGCTATTTTTGATGCCGTGCATATCAGAAAAACGGCTAAAGAAATATTAAGAAGTGAAGCTAGTAGCCGTTTTGAAAAAGGTTTAGATCCAAATAGAACTTATATGGCAATAGAAAGGTCTTGTCATTTACTAGAAAAATATGCAGATGCAACTGTAGTAGGAGGCTTGGTAAAACAAGATACTACCTCTTTAGAAGATACCAAAATTACAATTACTTTTTCTAAAATTAATCAAGTTTTAGGAACAGAAGTACCTCAAGAAGAAGTATTAAATGTATTTAGAAGATTAGGATTTACCTATGAAGTAAAAGAAGATACTATTTTAGTTTCTCTACCAAAAAGAAGAATAGATATTTCTATACCAGAAGATTTAATAGAAGAAGTGGGTCGTATTTATGGTGTAAATAACATAGAAGGAAGATTGCCAGCACTTCCTATAAAGGCAGGAAGTTACGACAAAAGAACAAGAGAGTTAAGAAATAAAATGATAGATTTAGGGCTAAATGAAACACTATCCTATATTTTAGTAAATGAGAAAGAAGCAAAAAACTTTACTTGTGATGATACAGAGATTGCCAAGTTGTTAGCTCCTATGACAGAAGAAAGAAATACCTTAAGACATAGTATTCTTCCATCTTTTATCAAAATTTATGAATATAACAAGGCACATAGCCAAAAAGATATATCTATATTTGAAATAGGAAAATCTTTCTATAAAACAGGAGAAGACTATGGAGAGGAAAATAAAATAGCCGTGTTAATGACAGGAGAATTCTATTTAGGAATGCACAAAACAGCCGTTGATTTTTATGTGCTAAAAGGAATAGCAGAAGAAATGTTAGACTTTTTAGGCTATGCAGGAAGATATAGTTTTGTAACCAATAAAGAAATGCCAAAAGAATTTCATCCAGGACAAAGTGCAGCCATTTCTGTAAATAATGATGTAGTAGGCTATATGGGTAGAGTACATCCAGCAAAGATAAAAGAAGCGGTTTTTGTATTAGAAATGAATTTAGATAAGTTATTCAGTAAAAAAGTAGGAAGAATGAAATATAACGAAATTTCTAAATATCCAAGTGTAAAAAAGGATTTAGCATTTATGGTAGCAAAAGAAGTAACAGCAGAAGAAATTGCAAAATCTATTAAAAAAGCAGCAGGTTCCTTATTATTAGGTAGTGAGGTATTTGATGTATATACGGGAGAAGGAATTGAAGAAGGCAAAAAGAGCATTGCCTACACATTAGAACTAGGAGCAAATGATAGAACTTTAACAGATGAAGAAATTAATGGTGTATTAGAAAAAGTAATAGCAGCTTTAGAAAAACAGGGAGCAACCGTTCGAAAGTAACGAAATAAAAAATCTCTCATATGATATGGTATAGGAGGCATACATATGGGAGATTTTATATTTACCACAATTTTATGGACTCTAGCGTTATATGGTTTATTTGAAATTGTAAAAACATTAATTAATATTTATACCTGTACCAATTTAAAATCAGATGGAATTTATTTTATTATAGCAGTAAAGAACCAAGAAAATAAAATAGAAGGATTTTTGCGTTCTATCTTATTTAAAATTATTTATGGAAAAGAAGAGAATATAAAACATATAATTGTAACAGATTTAGACTCCTCAGATGACACTCGGGAATATTTTGCAAAAGTTAAGTAAAGACTACGATAGCATAGAGCTTGTGAACTGGAAGGATTGTAAAGAGGTGATAGAGAGTATAAAGAATACATAAAACACTAAAAATTTACCTTTTAATAGGTAGATTTTTTTTGTGATTTCTGATACAATAACCAAAGAAACAAAAAGAAAAGAGGCAATCCATTGGAAATACAAGGAGAAGTAAAAGAAATAATTTATCAAAACGAAATGAATAGTTATACAGTAGCCAGTTTTGAAACGAA
>CALXAQ010000044.1 GCA_944386335.1 uncultured Clostridia bacterium
GATTACTAACATTGCAGTAATTGAAGACAATGGAGACTTTGAAAGTTATGGAACAAGTCCGTCATTTCCAGTTCCAGACAATTTGGTGCAAAAGGTTTTAGATACCAATTTAAGTGAGGCTATGGACACAGTTTTAGGAGAAGATAAAGAAAGGCATAATCATAGTGGAGGTATTCAATTACTAACCCATAATAAAATTTTAAGAATAGATTTAACAGAGTATGCTTTCATAATGGCGCTAACAAAATATATTAACGGTAAGAAGTGGCGATAGTTATAAAATAATATAAGCTAAATAAAAAATCTAACATAATTTATATAAACTTGCAAATACTAACACTAGAGGTGTTAGCAAATGTCAGAAGAACAGATATTGCAGTTATGGAGAAGTGGCTATACGAAACATAAAGTAGCACAAATATATAAAAGAATATATAATGAACAAGTTAAAATTGTTAGATTAGAACTAAGAAATCGTCATGCAGGAAAGATGATAAGTACATATGAAGCTTTGCATAAAGTAGAAAAAGTAATATGGGAAGAGATAAAATATTTTTATTTAATTGCTGGAAATACATTTGGAAATAAGGCAAGTAAATTTTTATTTGTCTTATTTTTGTGCTTCCTGAAGAAAAATCTAAGCTATAAATATGTAGATAAGAAATTAAAAATTTTTCAAAAAATTTAAACTTTTTCTATAAATATAGCATCTAATAAGTGTAAACAAAATGCTAGGAGGAAAACAATGAGCGAGAAGACATTAATTTTTACAATATTTATTTTGGTAATATCTTTAATTTTATTCCTTATGCTAATGAATAACATTTTTAATACACAAGAGATAGAAAATACAAATAATATAGAGAATACAATAGTACAAGAAAATAAAAATGAGATAGAGAATAAAACTAATGAAACATCTATAATAGCTAATAAGGAAATTCAAAATAATATAGAAGATAATATAGAAAATAGTATAGTAGAAAACAGTATAGAAAAGAATGAAATAATAGAAGAGCCTATTACAAGTACAGATCCCGAGAAAAAAAGAGAATTTGGTAGCAATGTAGCATTTATAGGAGATTCAAGAACACAAGCCTTTTTAATGTATACAGGATTGAAAGAAGTTAGAGATTATACTAATATAGGTCTTATGGTAGATACAGCAATTACGAAAAAATTTATAACCAATAGTAAAGGAGAAAAAATAACCATATTAGAGGATTTAAAAAATAGAGATATTGATACTATATATATCATGTTAGGGGTAAATGAATTAGGATGGGTATATAGTAGTATATTTATTGACAAATACGAAGAATTAATAGATAAAATACGAGAAGAAAAACCAAATTGTGAAATTATAGTACAATCTATTATTCCTGTTACAAAGAAAAAATCAGACAGTGACAAAATATATAATAATACAAGAATAACGGAATATAACACATTAATAAAAGAGATGACTAGTAGAAAAAATGTTAAATTTATTGACCTAACTTCCGCTCTTACAAATGCAGATGGTAATTTGCCAGAGGAGGCAAGTCCTGATGGAATTCATCTTAATAAACAATATTGTCTAAAATGGTTAGAATGTTTAAAAAATAATTAAAGTATGAAAAAGGAGACAAAATATGAAAAAGAAAATAGTGATAATAGGAATCATATTAATCATTATAATAATTGGTGTATGCATAAAATTTATTTTTTCAGACACAAACACAGAAATTACTTTGGATATGCCAAAACTAGCAGAGGAATTAATAAATGCACAAATATTTGAAGATCAATTGAATGAAGTAGATAAAGAGAGTATAATAAAAAAGTATAATTTGAATGCTGAAAAAATAAAAAATGTAGATGCATATGTGGGGACAGGTGCTACAGCAGAAGAAATTTTAATAATGGAATTATTGGATAAAAAGGATATTAGTGCAACTAAAAAGATAATGGAAACACAAATAGAAGAAAGAAAGCTAGACTTTCAAGATTATCTTCCTAAAGAAGTATTTAAGCTAGAAAATTATATTTTAGAGAGTAAAGGAAACTATATCGTTTTATGTATTTCTAATGATTCTGATAAAGCAAAAGAAATTATAAATAAAAATATAAACAGTTAAAGGGAGTTAAAACGGTGCAAGATGCTAAAGAAATATTAATAGATTTTGTGAAGAATAATCAAGAAAAATTATATAGAGTGGCATTTAGTTATTCTAGGAATGAAGAGGAAGCGTTAGACCTTATTCAGGAAGCAATTACAAAAGCATTAAAAAATATCGATAAATTGAAAGAAAAAGAATATATAAAAACATGGTTTTATCGAATTTTAATTAACGAGTGTTTACAATATATTAAAAAGAACAAAAGAATCATTACCTGTGAGTTGCAAGAAATAGAGAGCAAAGTAGAATGGAATGATAATATATCTGTAGAAGGAATAGATGTTTATAAATGTGTACAAAGTTTAAATGAAAAATTAAAAACAGTTATTATACTAAGATTTTTTGAGGATATGAAAATAGATGAAATTGCTAAAATAACTAAAACAAATGAAAATACAGTGAAATCTAGGTTATACAAAGGATTAAAAGAATTAAAAAAATTAATTGAAAAAGAATAGAAAGGAGGGAGAAAGATGAAAGAACTTAAAAAGGCAAAGGGTGTATATTATTCTATAAAGATACCAGAAAAGTTAAGTTATGTAATAAATAAATCACTTGCAGGAGAGAAGAAGAAAAAAGAGTACAAGTTTCCATACAGAAAATATTTAGTGTCAACAGTAGGATGTGTATTTTTAGCTTTTATATTAATGGTCAATATTAATCCAAGTTTTGCTGCAAGTGTATCTGAAATACCAATTATAGGGAATATAGCAAAAGTATTTACCATAAAAGAGTATATAAAAGAAGATGAAGAAAAATTAGTAAATGCTAAAATACCTGCTTTAGAAAATACGGGAAATACAGAATTAGAACAACGAATTAATTATGAAATTATGTTGAAAATGAATCAGATTTTAGAGGAAGCGGAAGAAAGAGCTGCTGAATATAAAAAGGCAGTTATAGAAA
>CALXAQ010000045.1 GCA_944386335.1 uncultured Clostridia bacterium
CAAAATTCATACATATTACTTCTTGATTGATATATTTGCTAGCTAACTTACACATTTCTATTGAACCATCTATTGCTTTAACTTTATATCCCTTTTCTATAAAATATTTACTATCTCTTCCTGAACCACATCCAAAATCTAAAATATATGCATTAGAAGGTAACTGCTGTAAAAATTTATCATAATTCTCTTGCATATTTCCTTCTAATGTTTGCTCACAATATATCTTTGCATTTTGGTTATAGTATTCTAAAGTATTGTATTTTTCTTCCATATTTTCCCTCATACTACTAAAAAATCACTGCAATTTTATTGCAATACTTATAGTTTTCTATAATAATCTATGAAATTCTGTATTAAATATAAAAATAAAACACTGTTTTCAAAGACAGCATTTTCAGTAAAATTGGTTATCTGTGATGTTATATAACACTCTATCATAACCGTCTAAACTTATTCAAATTGGAGGCGCCACCCGGATTTGAACCGGGGATCAGAGTTTTGCAGACTCGTGCCTTACCACTTGGCTATAGCGCCGTTTTTCCTAGTTGGAGCGGAAGATGAGAATCGAACTCACACTTCAACCTTGGGAAGGTTATGTTCTACCACTAAACTACTCCCGCAAGCATACATTAAAATAAATGGAGCGGAAAACGGGGCTCAAACCCGCGACCTCTGCCTTGGCAAGGCAGCGCTCTATCAACTGAGCTATTTCCGCATTTCTATCTTTTTGTTTTATCTATTTCACGATTGCTTTTTCTCCAAAAAGCAATTATTATAATAACAAAGTTTGATAGAAAAGTCAAGGTTTTCTCTAAATTTTATGGTAAAACTGCTAAAAATTCTTGTATATATTCCCATACTCCTTTTCTTTCTACTCCATATTTTAACTGTATGTCTATTTGATCTATTATTTGTTCTTTATATTTCACAATAATATTTCCTATTTTCCTATTTTCTTGCATTGGTGCTTCATATTGATAAATACAATGAAACTGTATTTCTACTTGATTTTCTTCCCCTTTTATAATGGTAATTTTCTCTTTTTTAAATTTCTCTAACTGTAATTCTATTGGTTTATTTTTGGCTTTATATATGTATATGCGATTTTGATTAATTTGTTTCCATTTTTCAAATTCTTTTTCTATTTTTGTTTTTAAGTTTATTGTTTCAAAATTTTTAAAAGCATATTCTATTAGTTTGATACTATCTTGTGTTCTTTGTTGTTTTGTGTCCGCTCCTAATACCACCACAATTATTTGTTTTCCATTACGTGTAGTAGAAGTAACAAGACATCTGCCTGCATTACCTGTAAAACCTGTTTTTACTCCATCTACTCCTGTCAAATTTCCTAATAATTCATTTGTATTATATATTAATCTACTTACTCCATTAACCAAAATAGTTGCTGTTTTACTATTTACAATTTTCTTAAATGTTTCGTTTTGCAAAGCATAATCTGTTAATATAGCTAGTTCATATGCTGTTGTATAATGATTTTCATTATCTAGTCCATGTGGTGTTACAAAATGTGTATTTTCCAAATTTAGTTCTTTTGCTTTTTTATTCATTAAATCAGCAAAACCTTCTATATTTCCTCCCACATACTCTGCTAAAGCTACCGCTGCATCATTTCCTGAGCGTAATAAAAGTCCATACAACAAATGAAGTACTGTAATTTTATCCCCTGTATTAATATGCAATACAGATCCACCTGTATTTGCTGCCTTTTTAGAAACAGTTACTATATCAGACAATTGTGTCTTTTCTAGCACTACAATAGCCGTCATTATTTTAGTAGTAGAAGCCATCGCTCTTTTTTCTTTCTCTTTTTTCCCCCACAAAATTTGCTTTGTTTCTCTATCATAAATAACTGCTGCTCTACTATGGATAACTGGTTCCTCTACTACTTCTCCAACTGTTTCTACTACAATTTGTTGAATTTGATTTTCTTTCCATTCTTCTTCATCTACATCATCTGCATAAGTTTCTGTAGTTTGTAAAAATATTACCACAATGATTAATAACATACACAATATATACTGGATTTTATGCATCATAAAAATCACCTTTTATATTATATGGTAAAAGATGATTTTTATGATAAAAATTTAGAATCTGTTTTCTCTTTGGTGTCCCATTTCTTCTTCTAATTCTTCTGTTACCATTTCTATTATTTCCTTTGTTTCTTTTTGAGGATTTTCTTTTCTCTTTTCCGCAAAAATTTCCTTTGCTTTCTCTACATTAGGCTCTCCTTGTTTATAATATCCCCATTTTATAGCTAAAGATTCATAATTTACTTTATCATGTACATGAGATTTTGTATCTCTTTCCCCATCAATATCTTTTGTTTGCATTTTGCTTTCTCTGATTAGATTTCCTGATTTATCTTGATGTTTTTTTGCTTCCTGATAACTTTCTTCCACACTTCTATATCCATCACCATATTCTTCCGCTAAATCTCTCTCCTCTTTTTTCAATTCCCATATATTATCCGTTTCTAATTCTCGATCTAAACTTTTATTCCCTTCTATTCCTTTTCCTCCTATTGTTTTTCTTGGAGAATGATATACTTTTATCTCGCCATATTTTCCATTTTTTATAGCCAAACTTCCTTCTCCTAGTCGAAACCTCGATAATACATCATCTTTTTGTACACTACCATCTTGTTTTACTTGATAATTCATTTCTCTTGGATTATTACCTTCTGCATGATCCTGTTCTAAGTCTAAAGGTACTACAGTACCATCTGTTGCTATAGCTACCATAGAGTACCTTGTAGTGTTAACCTTTGATTTTTCTCCTTTTTGATTTATTAAATTATCCCTTTCATCTGACTCTATAATACCTATTTTTTCAAAGTACTTTCCTTTTATTTTTGGTAATTTCCCCATATCTTTTAGCAACTTCTCTAAGGTTCTCATATCCGTAACTTTATTATCTACATCCATTTCCTGTTTTATATTAACATTTTTAAGATTACTATATTGCTTCTTTATCACTAAAGGTGTTTGTTGTACTGGATTTATTTTATCCTTTTCTTTTTTCTCCTTTATTTCTTCTCTCAAATTTATTGTAGCAATTTTTGTAATTTCTCTTCCTCTTCCTAGTTGCAAAGCTTTTTCTATTAAATGTTTTTGCTCTTCTTGTTCCTGTTTTAACGAAATCTCCTTCTTATTTAAATCAATAGATTGTACAATATCTTTTATTTGTTTAGCTAGTTCATTTTCTATACTATTTTCTTTAAACACAATAGGATTCTCTCTTAACTTTTTCATAAAAGTTCCTATTTCTTTTGTTCCAAGATAATATTTACCTATCTCTCCCTCATCTACAAAATATAATCCTTCTATCCTACCACCTATTTTTAATCGCTCTATCAAATAGATATCTTTTATTTTATGAAATTCATTTCTATCTTTTAGCTGTTTTGCTATTCTCTTTAAATCATTTATAAATTTACGATTATTTAATAAACTACCTATTAATTTATTTTGTTTTATTTCCATGATAAGACATTTTTCTATTTGTTCTAATAGTTCTTCTGGTAGAAAATCCTTTGTATCCTCCATATATACTATCTGTTTATCTTCTATAATTTGTGCTATGTACCATTTGTTTTCTTGTCTTAATATTTTTACTTTATATACTTTTCCTACATAATTCTCTAAGTTCATATGCCACCTCTTCTTTTTTATCATAACATATAATTTATTCAAAAGTAAAGAAAAACACATATAATCCTTTTTTGACTATATGTGCTTTTTCTATTATGATACTTCAAAAGACATAACAAAATCTGTTCCTTCTTGTAGTTGCATTATAATATTAAAATCTATTGTTTCTTGTACTTGTTTAGCTTTATCTGAAATAGTTAAGTTAAAGCTATACAAATCAGCAACTGGTTCTGAATAGGAATTATAGGTTACATGATTATATCTAAATAATTTGCCTTTCATATACTCTTCAAATTGTTGCTGCGTAGGGAAATAGTTTTGTTTAAAACTTTCATCCAATACGCCATAAGCTGAAGCATAATCTTGCATATTTAGCATTTCGAAGAATTTGTTTATATTTAAAATTGCCTTGTCTCGTCCATTTACTTCTGCATATTTTTCTCCAAATACTTCATTTTCCAATATATAGTCATCTAATTGAACTGTATATTCCATTACTGCCGTTTCTTTAAAAATATATATGTTGCCATATTGGTCTTTGCAAGTATATTCTTTATAATCATCATAATCTCTTATAGAAATATTCTCTGGCACTGCTTGTTTTATGTATGATATATTATTTTGAATATATTCATTATATATTTCATATGTACTAAACCTTTTAGTTTGATATTCTTTCTCTAATAATTTATAAGCTTGTTCCAAATTATTTATCATTAATTGTTTATAATTTGTAAAATATTTTTCTGCCATTTGTTGATTTGTTACGTGAACATATTCTATACTATTATATTCTAAATTCTCTATCTCTTGTTTTAGTGGACCTTGTATATATGATATGTCATTTTCTATATCATTTATATCAACTGTATTTTGATTGTTTCTTTGTATATGTAAAAAACATATAAGTGCAATCAGTACAGTAATAATTATTATGATTACTATAATTAAAAATTTTATATTTTGGTTTTTCATACTTCCATCCTTTAATTTTCTATTTTAACAATTTTTATTCCTTTTTGACTTTCCATATATTCCACATCTATATAGTAGTTTGGTAAAACAGAAAAAGTCTCATTCGCATAATCCACCTTTACAATTATATAATATTCCTTGTTTTCTATTAGTCCTGCTACAAAATATTCAGATATTGTTTCCGTATCATCATATACATACATTTTTTCTGCTATAAAGTCCCCTGTTTTCCAATCTTCTATTTCTTTTGTTATACTATCCTCTGTTATATTTTCTTTTTCTAAAAATTCTTCATCTAAACAACCGTATATTTTTTCAACATCTTTTTCTTTTAAATATTTCATATATTTTTGAATACATTTTTCTATAATATAAAAATCATCCCTACTGGTTACTTTTTCTATCTTCTTTGTTCCGCCTATTTCTATGTTTTCTTCCATTGTTTTAGGTATTTCATTACTATTATACTCTTTTTCATTTTTTAATAGAATTAATGCTATTATTAATATTACTATTATGACAATAACAATTATTATTGTTTTTAACAATTTATTCAAATTAATTCCTCCTATTAATCGGATTGATCAAATCTTGTTAATCCGTTCTCTTCGATTATTTGACAGATTTTATCCACATAGCCAGGATCTGTAGCATAGCCTCCTCTTTTAATTATCGTAATTGCTCTTCGATAGTCTGTCTCTCCTACTACGCCCTCATATCTTGGAGCTTTTAATATCTCTGAATGATTTTTGATAGATTCCAGTGGTGTGTCATATACTCTAAATTCTGCTTTTACAGTTACTGTTTGTCCGTTTATTACTTCTTTTGTTGACATTGTAACAGTTGGTCCATCCCATCCTCCTCCTTTTTTTATTCCAAAATAATTATTATAGGTAGCAGATAATTGGCTTTTTCCCCAACCACTTTCTAGTAAAGCTTGTGCGACTGTAACAGATGCAAGTATTCCTGATTCTTTCATATCCTCTTGAGCATATTTTCCTAACAGTTCTATTAACTCTGATGTAGTTCCATCCCAAGTAAATTCTGGAATATAGTTGCTATCATCATTATCATCATTATCATCATTGTCATCATTGTCATCATCATCATCGTTGTCGTCATCATTTCCAAAGATAGACTCTAAAGTAATAGATTTTATTGTATAAACCTCATTTGTTGGAAAAGTCATTAAATAACGTAAATGTTCTACTAAACCTTGCATTTTTACTACATATGCACTTTCATAATCTTCATTTGCTATATAAGCTTGTTGTGCATCGTAACTATCTTCTACGTTATCTACTAACTTATCTTCTTCATCATAGCCACTCGTATTGGATTGCAACATAGCATATAGCATCTCTAATCCACTTTCCAATTTATTTAGTGGCATTTCGTATCTTTCCATATTCGGTATCTTGTAAGCTACATTATATCCTTCTTCATCAAAAATGGCTTCTTGAGCACAATATTTTGCATTGTCCCATTGTGATTTATTATAACAATTATATGGGCATTCTCCTGTTTCATTTCGTAATAATCCTAAAAATTGCTTTGATTTTTCTACAGATGTTATTATTGGCGGATTATAAATAGTGGTTAAATTTAAAACTTCCGTGGTTGTTCTTGTTTCTGTTGTAAAAGTATCTGTCCAATGTTTAGGTTCTGTATCTGTTGCAGGATGAAAGTTAGATAAAGTACTTCCTATACCACCTGGTTGTACCACAGGTCCTTCATCTTGTTTTGTTCCTATTACGCTTTTAGTATAAGTTGACTCTTCATAAAAACTCCATGTATCTGCATATTCTACTAGTAATCTTGGAGTCTGTGTTGTAATAGTAGTTATTGTCTTTGTTTTTTCTGTTCTCTGCCCAGTAACACTTGCGCTAGCAGTATCAGATGTTCCATAATTAATATAGTCTTTTACATCTTCCTCTACTTCTACTGTAGTTCTTTCAATAGTAGTATCATCTTGTATTGCTAAAATAATTTCTGTGTCTCTTGCCAGTAAAGCTACATGATATACAAATTCTGGATTTTGCGTAATTTCACATAAATTAATTAAGAACTCATATGGCATTGCAAATTTAGAAATATAATCCTTATATGGTAATCTAATTTCTTCTATCTCATAAAAGCTTTCATTAGAGGATTCTCCTACTTTTGTGCTTTGTACTACCTTTTTAGTTTCTGTAATTTTAGCTACCAACAATTCATCTGTTTCCTTATCCAAAGAAAATTTATATCGTATATCTTTATCGTCATTAGCAACCATCTCTTGAAAATCTTCTATATCTATATATTCCATTTGTCTATATTCTTTTTGTGTAACTTCTACCTCGGGATCTTCAAAATTTCCATTATTAAAATCACTTTCATCTAACGTTTGTTCTATTTTAGTTCTATATAAATAAACTCCTCCATCAACTTTATTAACATTTTCATGCCCATTTCCATCTGTTGCTATTACATTGGTTCCTCTTGTTTTGTGAAATTGTTGTGTAATAATATCTGCTCTTACAAATTCTGATATGTATTTTTCTATTAATTCTTTATCATCTGGATCCGTCATTAGTTCTTCAAAATTCTTTCCCGTACTTTCATCTCCTAAAAGTCTTAAATCTGAAATAGATACCCCTTGATTTCCTAATTCTTTTATGTAATTTTCTACAATAGTATGTGTTCTTCTGTCTATTGGTATAATATTACCTTCCTCATCTGTTATAGTTCCATCGCCATTCCATTTTCCTGCTTCTTTTAATTCTTCTTCTGTTCCTAAGGTTTCGCCTGTTTCTGCATTAATGATATATTCTGTTCCTTTACTTAAATCTATCCAATAATCATTTGTTAACCATTGCCACATTTTCGTTAAGCTTGTACTTACTTTTGAACCTAATTCAACAAGAGTATCTTTGATAGCCACACCTATAGAAAATATGGATGTTGCTACTAATACTATAATTAAAATAGGCACTAAAATTTGTAATAAAGCATGTATTATAATTTTTCTTCTAACCTTTTTGTTTTTTGCTAAATTTAAAGCACTTTTTGCAGCTCCCGCCCAATTACCAGCAGCTGCATTAGCCCCTAATTTTAATGCTTCTTTTCCTGTTTCCTTTACCTCTCCTATACTCATTTTATCTGTTCCTTGTTGCATTTGGTTTTTTTGATTATTATTTTCCATATTCACCACCACTTCTATATGCTAACACTTATTCTATATCTTTGCTTCATTTCTTCTGGATTATTTCTATAAGCTTCACTGTCAGGAACTATATCTGAAAACACAACTCCTCTTGTTTTTACATCTACACTATAAATCTTATTAAATTTAATACGATACGTTCTATTAAAATGGGCTGGCACTTCATATAGATTACTTGCTATTTCATGAATAAGAGAATTATAAGAAACATTATTATCTCCTACAATATATACACTTTTAGAATTACTTCTAGTATCTATTAATATAGGAGTATTTCTGTTATTTTCTACTTTAATTTCATAAATTTCATAGTCTTTATAAATTTCCTGTGCTATAACGCTTATCTTGATATCATTGCTTTCTGTTTCTTTATTTATTGAATTTTTTTTAATAAAACTATTAATATTTAATTTTCCATTGTCTGATGTTTGATCTATCGTTATATAATCTTGAAAAGTCTTTTCATCTAGTTTCCCTGTTGCCAACATATTATTATGCAAGGTTAATCTATATGTATATTGATCATTTTCACTAAGAAAATTCTCTATGTTAGCAATTTTTTCGCTAGTAAATATTATATTATAATATCCATTTTCAAAATCTGCTTGAGTTTTAAATAAAGTTTCTTTACATTCTTTGGTTAACATTGCATAAGCATTAGTAATGTCTTTGTTGTTACAGTAGTTTATAAATTGTTGTATTATTTCCACATTATTTTCCGTTTCTTCAGCTGTTATTGTAGCACCACCTACAATAGATTCTGTAGGTAGGCTAGTATCATATGTATTAGTGTTACTGTTTTGTTTTTCCATTTCTCTTTGTTCTTTTGCCATTTGGTTTAATATTTGAATTATTATTATAAAGAAGACTATCGCAACAATAATTGTTATAATTTTCTTTCTATTTTGATTCCAATATCTAATTAAATTATGCATTACAATAGTCCTCCTATTCTTCTATTTTTTTCCTTTTCCCTTTCCTTTGCCTTTTGCTTTATTTTTCACTTGTGTTCTATTTCCTCTTGATGGAAATGTTTGTGGTGTTGGATTAAGGTTGTTCCCTCTATTTACTGACCCATAACCTTGTTGTCTTCTTAAAATATCAATTTGTCTATCTGCCATTGCTTCTGCTTGTTGTTGTGTTAATCCTTTATTTGTATTTCTAAAATCATCTATCATTGCATTTCTTGTTTGCATAACATTCTTATCATCTACTTGGTAACCAGCTTTTTTTGCATACGCTGCTGCTCTCGCAGATTCTTCATTAGTATAATCAAATTGTTCTGCTCTTTGCAGTCTTGCAATCTCTTCTGGATTAGTAAATCCTTTATTTACATAGGCCGTCATTTTTTCCATCTGTGCTTGTACTTGTGCTGAACTTGGTCTCTGATTTTCTCCTAATTCTCCTTTTGCTCGTAATTGCTCTTGTGCTTGTTGTCTAGCAAACTCCCAATTAGCTTTATTGCTTTGGAAATCCTCTACTCTCTTTCTTCTTGCATACTCTTTTTCACCATAATATCCCTGTTGAAATCTTGTAACAGCATTACCTGCTACTTTGTCTATTTGTCCTCCTAGTTTATTTCCAAATCCTGCACCAGCTGCTGCTCCTGCTAGCATACCTGTAACTCCATTTCCAGCTATAATACCTCCAACAAGACCTACTGTTCCTCCAACCAATGCTCCTGCTGCAGTTGTTGCCGCATGGTTTGCTAATTTTAAAGTCTTTTTTCCTGCTCCGATTGCTAATCCTAAAGCACCCATTGCTGGATTTTGTTTTAATTGCATTAATTTTCTATGCGTTCCTCTCTTAGGTGTAAATACTCTTCCTACTCCTCTTCCTATTTTCTTTCTCATATTTTCTTTATCTGTGGTTCTTATACTTCTTCCACTATTTTCTGTTGGGTTGTTAGGTTGAGGATTGTTTCCAGAACTTCCTTCTCCATTAGTTCCTGCATCCTGTGAATGAAAATTAGTTCCTGCATCTGTACTTCTGTTTGGATTATTTTGTTGACTTTCTGCTCCATTTCCTCCTTGCTCATTTCCATCTAATCTTCTATTTGGTGGTACTTCTGGATTATTTTCTTCTGCATTTTGTCCTGCTTCACTTCTTTCTTGTCCTTCTCCTGCTTCTTCTGTAATCGAATTTAGTTCTCCATTTCCAGAAATGCTAGGTGGTTTTTCTGCATTTTCTGTACTTCCTCCTCCGCTGTTGCCTTTTCCTCCTGAAATTTTACTACCTGCTTTATTAAATAATTTTGACGCCACAGCTCCAGCAGCTGCTGCACCAGTAAGAGCTCCAACAGTTCCTGCTCCTGCTTTATTGAATCCAAATATATTTCTTAATATTTTTTCTGCTGGTATTAAAAATCCTATAGCTGCAATCATATATATAGGATTGGTTTGTACTAAATCAAAAGCCGAACTAACTAATACTGTATAAATTATTAAGTGAAACGGTTGTAGCAATGCATTATACACATATTCTTTTAACCATGCATTAAAAGCTTGTGCTGAACCATCGCTTATTTTATCTATCGGATAAGTAAGTGCCACCAATGGTGCAATAATAGTTAAGAATGCCATCATCAATAACCTTTTTAAATACATCCAGGTAAATACACAGGTATATCCTACTAGAATAATATATAAAATCAAATAACATAGCTTGTCACTTATATCAGCATATTGCGTTTTAAATCTTGCTTCTCCTAATAAATTTGTTTTAAACGTATTTGTTCCGCTACCATCTACTACTGTAATTTGTATACTGTTTGCGCCACCACCTGATATCGCATAAGAAATAGATTCTACCATCGTTAAAACAAAGGACATAATATAATGTAAAAAGAATACTAGACAAAGTGCTACTAGCCAATCTGTAAACATTTGCTTGTATTTTGCTTTATCTCCTGCTGTACTAGAAAGTATCATTCTAATTCCAACATATACTAGTACAGAAAGTAATCCAACAACTGCAAGATTTCTCAGAGCTACATACCATTGTGCTATTGTACTTTGCAATTTTCCTGCTGCACTATCTACAATTTCATTTCCATCTTTATCTGTTGTTGTGCCAAATTCTGTCTCATTTGGGCTTATAAAATTAATATCTAGTCCTGATACTGTTCCTGCAAATATTTGCTCTGGACTGTATGTAGCAATAGGAATTTGGTATTTTTGTGTATTATTTAGCCAACCTTTATCAAATCCTCCGTCTTCTTTTGCATTATCCGGATAAACCGTTCCCCCATCTCTTACTGAATTACCTGTATTTTCTTCATATTCTGATTGATGTGCAAAATATTCATCGCTATTAACCATAAATGGGTTAGTGGACATTCTTGCTCCTGCTCCCCATTCTCCTGTCATTGCTCTTTGCAACAAATTAATAACTACATCTCCTAAAGTTGCTACTAAATCCACTATCGGTGCTACTAATACTCCTCCTATATCTGCTCTAGAATAGGTTGGTACTATAAAATTAAAAGATAAAACTATTAAAATACCTATTACTGTCTTTTGTAGAATGCCTTTTCTAGTAAAAATTTTCATTTACTTTAAGTCCTCCCCTTAGTATTCATTCTGATTTTTATTTTTGTTCATTTGTACTAACTTGTTAATATTGGTCTCTACAAATTCAAATTCTTTTGCTGTTGGTGTAATTTGAATAATAGCTGAATCTGCTCCTACTTTTAAAAGTCCTTCTCCTTTTAAACAAGTTACTAGGAAACTAGCCTCTCCAGAACTTAACTTAAATACTTCTTTTAAATATTGTATTTCTGATTTATCTTGTGCTAAAAATAATTTAGTATCTGATGAAGTAAGTACAGCTTGTGCCTCTGGCTTTTCATAGAAGTCTTGAAATCTTTGAGAAACTATTGCTAAGGACACATTTCTCTTTCTAGCACGACGTGCCATTTTATTTAAAAAGTCTACTGCTTCTGGATAAGGTAAAAGCATCCAAGCCTCATCTACAAGTACTCTTTTTTTGGAAGCTTTTGTTCTATCTTCACTATTTTTCTTAACATATTTCTCCCAAATCCAAGAAAGTAAAATTTGTTGTGCAAGTGGTCTTGCAAATCTTTCCTCTAATTGAGAAATATCTAAATTAATAAATAATGTTCCATCTAATAAATCAAAAGTAGATTGTCCATCAAAATATGCCATTTGTCCATCATACTCTCTTATGTATTGCTTCATAACTTTTAATAAATAACTATAGTGAAATTGATAATCCACATTTGTATTCGTTTGTGCTTTTCTTTGCAATCTCTTATACCACGAGCCAATAGTTGGCATTTCTTTTCTTTGTCTTCCTAATATACTTCCTGCTGTCATATTATTAGTAATAAATAGACTACTTGGATCATTATTAATTCCAAGAGCACTATATTCTTCTGCTACAGACTCTGCAATAATTTGTTTCGTAAGTTCGTTAACCTCTGTGCTCCTTGTACTACCTCTTGCCATTGTAAGAAGGGCCTGTGTAACATCTTCCACTTTGTTTTCCACATTGACAACGGATCTAGATTTTCCTGTAATTTCATCTCTTACTATTTCTGGCTCTATATCAAATAAGTTTATAATTGTTTTTGAAGTAGGGCTTAGTACTACATTAGTACCGCCTAAGCTTTCTGCCACAATGCTATATTCTCCTTCTGCATCTAATGCTAAACTTTGTATCCCCATTAATACAGCAGATCTAGAAATTAAAGTCTTCATAGTAACTGATTTACCAGCACCAGACTTTGCAAAAATTACCATGTTGTAATTAGCAAGTGAAGAATGGAAATTATCAAATAGAATAGGTACTCCTGTTTGTTTATTAAATCCTAATGGTATTCCTGTTGGATGTCCTACCTCAGAAGTAGTAAAAGGAAATACCGTTCCCATAGATCTACGGTCAAAAGTATGTGTCTTTTTAATTTTGTCTTGCATTAATGGTACATTGCTCTGAAAAGCTTCTTCTTGCATTCCCCATGCACTTTTTACACCTACCAAAGATTTTGACATCTCTGATGCTAACAATTTTGTAAATCTATTTAAATCCTCTAGGCTATAGGCAAATAAAGTAGATATGATAGACGCTTCAAATAGTTTATTATAACCTGCTGCAATCTCATCTCTTAATTGCTCTGCTTCCCACCTTTTTTGTCCTAGTGTACTTTCTCTGTTAATATTGCCTCTATCCGCCGCTACAATCCTTTCTGTTTCTAATTCATTAATGGTTCTATTTAACTCATTTTGTGATCTAGATTCTGCTATTGGTGTAATATATATAGATGTATTAATATCCCCAAATAAATACATATCTCTAAATAGTTCTGGGAATGTAGTCATTCTTGGAAGTGTTGAAACAAAGAAACTTCTTGCATATCTTGTTACATTAGAAATAATTTCTAAATGGTCAATATTACTTGCATCTACTCCTGAAGGAGCAATTAATTCTTTTATCGTCTTCTTTTTTAGTATTTGATATTCATCCACTTGTGTATAATCATTCTGAAACTGTCTTTGGTTTTCTACCTCTTTTTGTTTTCTTTTCTTGAACATCTTCTTTAGTTCCTCCTTCTTTTTCTAGTTTCTCTTGCTCTATTTTTTTAATAGCTTCTTGTGCAATATCTTGTCCCACATATTGTCCATTTTCCTTTATAATTTCTGCCACCAACTCATTAATTAAATCTTCTTTTGTATCTTCCATCTCTCTTAATTTTTTCTGCTTTTCGCTTCTTACCTCATTTACTTTTTGCTGTGCTTTTTGAACAGCCTCCTCTTCTATTTGTTTGTTTAATACTTTCATTTGTTTATCTACCACATCTGGTGCCGTAGAATATAATTCATCATATCCTGCTCTTAAAGCTTTATCTAATCCAAATACTTCTGCCTCATCTCTATTATAGGCCACATATAGCAATTCTACTAATTCATTAGAGGTTAAAACTTTCCCATTTATACCACAAACAGATAAAGTTCTAATAATAGATTGTGCTCTTGTATACAACTCTGAAAAGGCTAAATTTCGTTGCTCTGCCTTATCAAAATGATTATCTTCTCCTAGTTCTTCTATATAATATGGGATTACTACATAGTATTTTTTATTTAATACATTTTTGTTCAAACTCATTTTTTCTGTATTATAAATAATATCTTTTCCATATTCATACAAATTTTTTTGTTTTGTTAATTCAAAAAGTTCTTGATTTAATTGTTCTTGAGTGTAACTATCCGAACGTAACATTTGATTATAGTGCATTTGTTGTTTTTGAAATTCATCCTCTATTTCTTTTACTCTTGCCTTATATGTTTGCAAACTACTCTCTAAATTTACTGTTCTAGTTTGTGTATAAATTTGTATAGGATGTCTTATTGTATTTAAAAACTGTATGAAGCCCTCTTCTACAGAATTTTTTTCTACTTCTGACATTAAATCATAATTTACTCCTTGGCATTCCACTACCATAATATATCTTTTCCCGTCTTTTTGAGAAATCATATTGTCTACTACAGTATCAAATTCCATAAATTCCATAACAGATTCTAATTTATATGTTTTCATCTTTTTATTCATCTTTGTATCTTTTGTATTATTCTTTTCTGTAGAAATCTCTTGCTTCTTTTTCATTTTAGACGACATATACATAATTCCTAAAACTGCTAACAATACTAACATAATTGTCAAAACGATTGTAAGTATCATGGTTAAAAGATTAATACTATCCATTTTTTTCTTCCTCCTTTGTGTACAAATATAGTTTATTACCTCTTTTCTTAAATTTAATTGCACGTTTTATAATATCATCTATATTTTCTCCACCTACTGTTTTCGTAAACTTAATACTACCTATTTCTGGCATCTTAAAAGTTCCTATTATAAATCCAACTAACGCTAAAATTGCCATAAGTACCATTCCCACTATATTCATTTCTACTATTGAAAAAATAAAGTAAAAAGGTAGACCCACTAGCAGCCCTGCACCAGAATAAAGTAAACTTTTTGTTGAAAATATAAATAGTATTCTTCCTTCTCCTTTTACATTTCTAGGTATGTTATACGTTCCCATGAGATTTCCTCCTTTGTATCCATTTACACTTATTTATATTATATCAAAAAAAATCTTAAAAAGAAACAAAAAGCACAAAAAAAATGCATTTTCATGCATTTTTTAATTTTTTTGTAATACAATTGTTATCAAATTGTCATATTATGATAAATTAATATTAAAGAATAAGTTGTATAGAACATTTACAATAGATGTTGCTGCAAAAATTAGCAAAGCTCCTATAATATAAGGTATCATTGTTTTCTTGTATTCTGCTTTTTCTTCTGCTGAACCCAT
>CALXAQ010000046.1 GCA_944386335.1 uncultured Clostridia bacterium
GAAATTGTCAATAAACTAGTACAACATACTAGTGGTAAACTAGTAAAACCAAAACTAATTCCTAAGTTAGATTTTCAAAATGGAATAGCACCGGCTTATACAACTATGGTGGTTATTCCTACTATCGTAAAAAGTAGAGAAAAAGTAAAAGAACTGATGCATAATTTAGAAGTAATGTATTTAGCAAATAAGAGTGAAAATTTATATTTTGCTTTATTAGGAGATTGTAGTGCTAGTCAAAATAAGAAAGAAGAATATGATGAAGAAGTAATACAGGAAGGAAAATTACAAGTAAAACGTTTAAATGAAAAATATCCACAACAAGGAATAGGAAAATTTCAATTTGTCTATAGAGAACGTTTTTGGAATGGAAAAGAAGAATGTTATTTAGGGTGGGAGAGAAAAAGAGGATTATTAAACCAACTAAATGAATATATATTGGGACACGAAAGTAATACTTTTTTATGTAATACCATAGAAGAACAGAAACAAGAAGGAAAAAGTTGGGAAACAAAAATAAAGTATATTATTACTTTAGATTCAGATACAAAACTACCTATTGGTACAGGATTAGAATTAATTGGAGCAATGGCACATATTTTAAATAAACCTATTTTAAATACAGAAAAAGATGCAGTTATTCAAGGACACGCTATTATGCAGCCAAGAGTTGGAATTGATTTAGAAATTAGTAGAAAAAATTTATTTACTAAAATTTTTGCAGGAAGTGGAGGTACAGACTCTTACACGAATGCCATTTCCGATTTTTATCAGGATATATTTGATGAAGGAATTTTTACAGGAAAGGGAATTTATGATATATCCATTTTCTCTACAGTTCTAGCAAAGGAAATTCCAGAAAATAGAGTACTTAGTCATGATTTGTTGGAAGGAAATTATTTAAGATGTGCTTTGGTTTCAGATATTATGCTAATGGATGGATATCCTACTACCTACCAAAGTTTTAAAACTAGAATGCATCGTTGGATAAGAGGAGATATACAAATTTTATGTTGGGTGAAGAAAAAGATTTTCAATAAAAAACAGGAAGAGAAGGCTAATCCACTAAATGGCTTATGTAGATACAAGATATTAGATAATAGCATTAGAGCAGTATTTCCTATTTTTACTCTTCTAGGATTAGGATATACATTTTTCTTTTGTAATGATTTAGCTTGGATTTTTTTAATTGCTCTATTGATGCCAACTTTATTAGATTTAGCAGATAAGATTATATACCGTAAAGAAAATGTAGGAAGCAGAAAAAGTTTTGATGCTACTATTAACGAAACAATGGCAAGTATAGATAGAGGATTATTAGCATTAGCTACTCTTCCTGATAAAGCATATGTTTCTGCAAATGCCATTATAAAAACCTGCTATCGTTTGTGGGTTAGTAAAAAACATATGTTGGAATGGATTACTTCAGAGGAAGCAGAAAAATTAGCTAAAACCTCACTTATTTCTTACTATAAAAGTATGATAATAGGTGTCATATTAGGTTTATTTACTATTATATATTTGTGTACCACAAAGCAACAACCATGGAGCATTGTATTTTTTCTACTAGCTATTTTATGGGTGATAGCACCTATCGTCATGTGGTATATAAGTAAGCTTCCTAAGACAAAAACGGCAAAAGAAATATTAACAGCAGAGGAAAAAGAATATCTAATGAATTTGGGAAAAGAAACTTGGCAATTTTTTAAAGAATATTTAGTAGAGGAAAATCATTATTTACCACCAGATAATTATCAAGAAGATAGAAATCCAATTGTTGTAAATAGAACTTCTTCAACCAATATTGGACTTGGCATGTTAGCTGTGATATCTAGTTATGATTTAGGATATGAATCTTTAGAAGATACCGTAACACTTTTATTGCATATGATTGCTACTGTGGAAGAAATGCCAAAATGGAATGGTCATTTATATAATTGGTATGACATTCATACTTTAGAACCTTTATCTCCTAGATATGTTTCCACTGTAGATAGTGGAAATTTTGTGGGATATGTTTATATTGTAAAAACTTTTTTGAAAACCATTTTAGAGAAAAAAGCGGTAAGTAAAGAGTTATTAGAACAAATACCTCATTGGGTTAAAGGAGAGATAGGAGACATTCCTATAGCGAAAGCAGATTTTACTAAATTATATGATGAGGAGAAAAAACTTTTCAGTATAGGTTTTCATGTGGAAAATAATCAGCTAACAGATTCTTATTATGATTTATTAGCTTCAGAAGCAAGACAAACTAGTTTTGTGGCTATTGCTAAAAAAGATGTTTCACCAAAGCATTGGTTTTCACTTAGTAGAACACTAACTTGTTTAAATGGATATAAAGGATTAATTTCATGGTCTGGTACAGCTTTTGAATATTTAATGCCAAATATTAATATAAAAAAATATAAAGGAAGTTTATTAGAAGAATCTTGTCAATTTATGCTTATGAGTCAAAAAGAATATAGTAAAAAATTGGGAGTACCATGGGGATTTTCAGAAACAGCTTTTCATGTAAAGGATTTTAGTAATAATTATCAATATAAAGCTATTGGTATACCATGGTTAGGATTAAAAAGAGGATTAGAAGATGATGTTGTTGTGGCAAGCTATGGAAGCCTATTAGCGTTACCAGATGAACCAAAAGAAGTGATAGAAAATATGAAGTTATTAGAAAAAAATCATATAAGAGGGAAATATGGCTTTTATGAGTCTATAGATTATACACCGGCTAGATTAAGTAGAGGACAGAATTATGCTGTTGTAAAAACATATATGGCACATCATCAGGCACTTATTTTGCTTTCTATTAATAATTTGTTTTCTGATGGAATTTTACAAAAGAGGTTTGAAGAGAATCCAGAAGTAGAAGCAATGGATATATTATTACAAGAAAGAATGCCAGAGAGTATGATAGTTACCAAAGAACAAAAAGAAAAGCCAACCAAAATAAAATACCGAGATTATGCAGATTATTGTGAAAGGATTTATGAAAAACCAGAATTGCCATTAAAAAGAATTAATGCTATTGCAAGTAATCATTATTTAATTGTAATGGATCAAAAAGGACAAGGATATAGCAAATATAAAAATATTTTTATCCATCGTTTTAAAGAAACAAGAGATATAGTACAGGGAATTCTATTTTATTTTAAAAATATTAAAAATAAAAGGATTTGGACATCAGGTTTTCGTAATGACTTAGGAAAACCTGATAAGTATCAAATTATATTTTCAGAAGATAAAGATAAAATAGTAAGATTAGATGGAAGTATAGAGACAATAACAGAAATAACAATTAGCAGTGATAGTCCTGTAGAGATAAGAAGAGTTACTTTAGAGAATAGAGGGGCTGAAGAAGAAACTATGGAAGTGAGTAGTGTACTAGAACCAGTTCTTTCACAAAGTAGACAAGATAATGCACATCCCGCATTCAATAATCTATTTCTTGGAATAGAAAAGGAAGAGGATATTTTTATAATAAAAAGAAGAAAACACATAAAAGAAGAAAAGAATATGTATATGGCAGTTACCATGTTTGTAGAAGGAACAAAATCAGACTTGGAATTTGAAGTAGACAAAGAAAAATTAAATGGAAGAGGAAATTTAGGAATTCCAGAAAAAATAGAAACATCTAAACCGTTTTCTAAAAAATTAGATTTTGCAGTGGATCCTATTTTAGCTATAAGAAGAACTATTACTATACCAAAGGGAGAAAAAAAGCAAATTTACTATGTTTTAACAGTAGGAGAAGATAAACAGACAGTGATAGAAAGAATTAAAGAGTATCAAAATAAAACAAAATTAGATGCTACTTTTAGATTGTCTAAAGCAAGAGTGGAAGCAGAAAATCGTTATTTAGGAGTAGAAGCAAAGCAAATAGAGGAATATCAAACAATGCTTTCTTATTTGCTTTTCCAAAATCCGTTAAAAACGCAAAGTCTACCCCAATTAATAGAAAAAGAAGAAGAAGTTTTTCAAAGCAAATTATGGAAATATGGAATTTCTGGAGATTTACCGATTCTATTATTAAAAATAGAGCAAATAGGGGATAGCTATGTACTAAAAGATGTACTAAAGGCCTATAATTTTTATCGTAGTAAACATATAGATATAGATTTAGTGATTTTAAATGAAGAAGAAAATAGCTATGAAAATTATGTAAGAGAAGAAATTCAAAATTGTATTTACAACGAAAATTTAGCTTATTTACAAAATCAAAGTGGTGGAATTTGGGTATTAGAAAATGTAGAAGATAAAGAATTGCTAGAAGAAAGAGCAAACTTAGTAATAGATAGTAAAAAAGGACCAATAGCAAGAAACTTAAAAGATAGGGAGGAAGAATATGTAGAAAGTAGGCAAGATGTAATGAAGGAGGAATCTAATCCTTATTTTATAAATCAAGAAGAAATAATAAGACAAAGTTTAGAAGGAGAAGAGTTAAAATATAATAATAATTTTGGCGGATTTTTACCAAACCAAAAAGAATATCATATTAGACAAAATAAAGAACAACGCCTGCCAAATGTATGGAGCCATATAATGGCAAATGAACATTTTGGTACATTGGTAACAGATAGTATGGGAGGTTTTACATGGAGTGAGAATAGTAGATTAAACCGATTATCTAGTTGGGTAAATGCACCAGTAGAAGATATTCCTTCTGAAATAATTTATATGAAAGATGAAGAAACAAAAAAGGTATGTTCTTTAGGATTAAATCCTATGCCAGATGAAAATGATTATGATGCTATTTATGGATTTGGCTATAGTAAGTTTTTTCATACAAGTTCTTCTATTAAGCAAGAAACCACTATATTTGTGCCAAGAGAAGATTCTAATAAAATTTATTTAATTCGCTTGCAAAATTTAGCACCACAAAAAAAGAAAATAAAATTGGTTTACTATGTAAAACCAGTATTAGGAGAAGATGAAGAACAAACTAAAGGATGGATAGGAATAGAATATGTAAAAAAAGCCAATACAGTACTTGCTAAAAACTATGCGGGAGAAGTAATAAAAGGATATGCATATGTAGCAAGTAGTGAAGAAATACAATCTTATACAGGAAGTAAGAGTTTTTTTATAGGAAATGGAAGCCTACAAAATCCAGAAGCTATGCATAAGAAAGGATTAAATTGTGAGAATAGCTTGGGACAAGAGGGAATTCTTGCAATTGAAATAGAAGTAAGTTTAGAAGCGTTAGAACAAAAAGAAATTTCTTTTGTATTAGGAATGGAAGAAAATAAAATACAATGTTTAGATAAAGCATATCAATATAGTAATATACAAAATTGTGAGAAAGCATTAGAGGAAGTGCAAAGATATTGGAGCGAGACTATTCAAAAATTACAGGTAGAAACACCATTAGAATCTTTCAACATTTTAATGAATGGTTGGATGATTTATCAAGCCATAGTTAGCAGACTTTGGGCAAGGTCAGCATATCAACAATCTGGTGGAGCATTAGGCTTTAGAGATCAACTGCAAGATACTTTAGGACTGAAATATACTATGCCAGAAAAAATGAAAGAACAAATTATCAAACATAGTAAACATCAATTTAAGGAAGGAGATGTTGAACATTGGTGGCATGAAGAAACGAAAAGAGGTATTCGTACTAGATTTTCAGATGATTTGTTGTGGTTAGTATATGTAACAGAAGAATATTGCAGAGTAACGGGAGATGTTAGCTTACTAGAAGAAAAAACACCGTTTTTAGAGGGAGAACCTTTAAAAGAAGGAGAAGATGAACGATATGATTTATATTTAGAAACAGAAGAAACAGCTACTATTTATGAACATTGTACAAGAGCAATTGTCAGAGCAATGCAATTTGGGGAAAACAATCTTCCTAAAATAGGTTCTGGAGATTGGAATGATGGACTAAGTACAGTAGGAAATAAAGGAAAAGGAGAAAGCGTATGGCTTGGGTTTTTCCTGTATGACGTGCTACAAAGATGGATACCTATACAAGAAGAGCAAATAGAAAAATGGAAAGAAGAAGGTAAAGAAGAACAAATAGAGATAGAAAAGGCTTATCAAAAACAGTATAAGCAAATTATAGAAATGTTAAAAAAAGCATTAAATACAAATGCTTGGGATGGAAGATGGTATAGAAGAGCTTTTTGTGACGATGGAACTATATTAGGAACCATTCAAAACGAAGAATGTAAAATAGATGGAATTTCTCAAAGTTGGGCTACTATTTCTGATGCAGGGGATAATGATAAAAAATATATTTCGCTAGAAAGTTTAGAAAATCATTTAGTAGATAAGGAAAATGGAATTATAAAATTATTAGACCCACCATTTAATAAAACAAAAATAGAACCAGGATATATAAAGGCTTACTTGCCAGGAGT
>CALXAQ010000047.1 GCA_944386335.1 uncultured Clostridia bacterium
GTATGGTATATGCGGTATTAGCAATGATTTCTCACTGTTATTCCCCTCTAATAGGCAGGTTGCTCACGCGTTACTCACCAGTCCGCCACTAAAGCCATTGTTGTAAGTCTATCTTTCCTTCCTTCGAACAAGTTCTCTGTCCAGTCCAATTTCTTTACAACGACTTCCGTTCGACTTGCATGTCTTATGTGCGCCGCCAGCGTTTATCCTGAGCCAGGATCAAACTCTCATATTAAATTGTAATCATAAACTTCGTTTCTTGTTACAATTGATTATTTCTAATCTTATTTTTGAGTTTTAGCTCATTTTTTTGCTTGCTTTGTGGTAGTACTTCTACTACCGCTTGGTTTCTTCAAAGGTTTGTTTATTGTTTACTTTTCAATGTACTTTTTGTGTTTACATATGTTGTGTAACGTTTTGTATTGTACTACTTTTTTAAACTGTTGTCAACACTTTTTTAAAACTTTTCTAAAATATTTTTTAGAGGTTTTAAAGGGCAAAATAATAAACTAGTAATTTTGCATTTCTCTATCCATCTTTGCATTCACTTTTACTAATTTATATACTTTATTTTATATGTTTTCTTCAGTTACTTAGTACTCATTTATAATAGCATATACATTTTATAAAGTCAATACATTTTTGAAAAAATTTGTCGTTTTTTTGTAAATTATTTTTTATGTCTTGTTATGTTTTATATTAACATAAAAAAGCATAAAACGCAAGAATTTTTCTTTGGTAATTTTTGCCATTGTAAATATTTTTTTGCTTTATATAATTTTTTATTCGTCTTTCGTACAAAGTAAGTTTATGCCAGACCTTTAAAACATATTCTTTGTATTTTTTAAAAATAATATATTTTCTACAAAGTCCATAATAGCATAAATTAAGATAGCTATTCCTATCGTTACTATAATTGCTCCTGAATTTACTATCACATAAATACCACAGATAAGCATTGCTAACGATATTATAAGAGTATATAACCATAATTTTGATTCTAAACTTCTTAGTTTTAATGCTGTAGTGCCTCTTACTAAAGCACTATAAATAATCCATATTCCTACTATAATACGAAATATTCCTAAAATTGTTCCACTATAAGCTATTGTTACTATTCCTATTATAATTGCCATCATACCATATACGAAATGATAATTATATAAGTCTTGTTTTCCTCTTGCTTGTAGATAGTCTATTATTTTAGCAATACCTATTACACAAAAGCTTCCTCCTAATACATAAGAAATAATAGTTAGTGTTGTAGTTGGATTCCATATTAATACAATTCCTATTAATGCAAATACCATAGACTCTACTATACTTATATATCCTGTTTTTCTTAATAAAGTTTGTATATGATTCATTGAAATTCTCCTTTTTTCTCATTTTATTGTTTTTTTACAAGAATGTCAATGAATATTTTCTTAATTTTATAATTGTACTAAAATTACATCATCTCCTATACAAGTTATTTTTTGCCAAGGTATAACAATGTCATTACTATTAGAAAACATGCTTAATAACTTATTATTTCCTGGTACAATGATAGAAGTAATATTCCCGTTTTCTAAATCTGCACATACATCTTGCACAAAACCGTAGTCTTCTTCCATCTGTAATATTAATTACCTCTTTATGTTTAAAATCTAATCCTTTCTGTCCCATTTTCTTCTCTCCTTTTTCTATTTCTATATATATGATTTAAAAGAAAAAAGTTGCTATCAAAATAACAACTTTTATCGATATATTCTTTTAATATGTTCTATTGCACTTTTTTCCAATCTAGAAACTTGTGCTTGCGAAATTCCTATTTCATCTGCTACTTCTATTTGTGTTCTTCCTTCGAAAAAACGTTTTTCTATTATCATTTTTTCTTTATCATTTAGTTTTTTCATTGCTTCTATGATGGTAATTGTTTCTGCCCAATATTCATCTGTATTTTTATGGTCACTTACTTGGTCCATAATATACAAATTTTCTGTTCCATCTCCATATACAGGTTCTTGCAAAGAAATAGGCTCTTGTATTGCGCCTAAGCAAAACACAATTTCTTCTTTATCCACACCTAATTCTTTTGCAATTTGTTCTACTGTAGCCTCCTTTTGTGTTTCCTTTAGCATCTTTTCCTTTATATTTAGTGCTTTATAAGCTAAATCTCTTGTAGATCTACTTACTCTAATTTGATTATTATCTCGCAAGTACCTACGAATTTCTCCCACTATCATAGGTACCGCATAAGTAGAGAATTGCACATTTTGGCTTAGATCAAAATTGTCCATTGCTTTAATAAGTCCTATACAACCTACTTGAAACAGATCATCTAAATTTTCTCCTCTTCCATAGAATCTTTTTATAACACTTAATACTAATTTTAAATTTCCATTTACAAATATATCTCTTGCTTCTTTATCTCCTTTTTTGATTCTTATGAACAAGGCTTTTTTTTCTTCTGCAGAAAGTACTGGTATTTTGGACGTATCTACGCCACATATTTCTACCTTGTTTGCCATAAAAAACTCCTTATCTATATTTGTATTATTATAAGTATTTCCTAAAGGAGTTTTTTTATGCAAAATATTATCCTGTTTTACTCATAATTTCTTTTTTCATTTTTCCAATAATTTTCTTTTCTAATCTAGAAATATAGCTTTGCGAAATACCTAACATATCTGCTACTTCTTTTTGTGTTTTCTCATTTCCACCCATAAATCCAAAACGTAGTTCCATAATATTTCTTTCTCGATTACTTAGCTTATCAATAGACGCCTTTAACAATTGTTTATCTACTTCATCTTCTAGCCCTCTAGAAGTAATGTCTGGGTCTGTTCCTAAAATATCTGATAGCAATAATTCATTTCCATCTCCATCTTGATTTAACGGTTCATCAATAGAAATTTCTCCTTTCATACGATTACTTCTTCTTAAATACATTAAAATTTCATTCTCTATACATCTTGAAGCATAAGTTGCTAATTTAATTTTTTTATCTGTATTAAAAGTATTTACACCTTTCATTAAACCGATAGTTCCTATAGATACTAAATCTTCTATTCCTACTCCTGTATTTTCAAACTTTTTAGCAATATATACTACTAATCTCAAATTTCTTTCTACTAAAGTTTGCCTTACTTCTAAATCTCCTGTTCCCAATTTTTGTAGTAATTTTTCCTCTTCTTCTGGAGTAAGTGGAGGTGGCAACGTTGCACTTCCTCCTATATAAAAAATTGGCATTTCTTCTATTTGCTCGTTATTCATAATCTTGGCATAAATGGTATTTATACTACCTACTAACATTCGTAATATATTCATCTTTTTCGCTCCTCTCCCATATATCTAATCCTATTAGTGCATGATAATTTCCCTTTTTCGTAAAAGATTGGTCATAAATTCCTATGATAATATCTTTTATTTCTTCTCCTTCTCCTTCTCCTTCTTTCTCTAAAATTATTCTACTAACTCTAAATCCTAGTAACATACCATTTTGTTTCCCTAAAGAAGAAAAAGGAATCATTCTTAGTTTAGAAATAAATTCTATATTTTTTTCTCTAAATTCTTCATCAATTTTCTCACCTCCCATCCATTTTTCTAAACATTCTAATATTCCTGTTGGAATAATTTTCTGTAATATTTCTTTTTCTACCACTACTACAGGCATTCCTGTGATAGGATCTTTTAACATATTTCCTGTATCTATCATTGCTCTTGTTTGTATCTCTTTTTCTTCTATAAAAATATGAATTTGGCAAAAAATATCTTTCTTACTAATTCTATTTTTTACTACTTTAAAGGCAACTGCAGTAATTGTAAAACCTACAATACCTCCTAACAAAGCAATTTTTAGTGGATAAGTACCTATATACAGTCCATTTTTCATTAAAATTTCTTGTGGT
>CALXAQ010000048.1 GCA_944386335.1 uncultured Clostridia bacterium
TCTTTCTACTGCCATTTCCATATCTGGCATAGAAAATGGATTATAAAAGTCGTTTCTAGTTGGTTGCAAAAAAGTAGAAATTTGTTCTTCTTTAATATCTCTTTTTACTAATATTTTAGCAAGTAACCTGCTAATTCTATATTCTTCTACTAACTTTTCTACTTTTTCTGTTTCTACTTTATTACATTCCCATTTCTTATTCATAAATTTCCTTTCCTTTTAATAAACGATTTGTTCTATTTTATCCTATTTTTGCTAAATTGGAAAGAGTTTCATAGAAAAAAATACAAATACCTTTCGGTATTTGTACTCTTCCTCTTTATATTTTTAAAATTCCTCCAATAGTTCTATTCATTGCACCTGAATGTGTAGATAGAATAGATGCTCCTCCTGCTAAAATCACTACATCTCCCTCTTGCACATAACCTAACTTTTTAACTTCCTCAATTCCTTGTTCTATTATTTCATCAGGTGTTTCTTTTCCCTTTACTAAAATAGGTGTTGTATTCCAAGTTAGGGAAAGTTGTCGATAAGTTTTTTCATCAGAAGTTAGAGCATATACAGGACATCCTGGCGAAAAACTTGCAATGCTTCTAGGAGTATCTCCCGTTTGAGTATAAGCAAATATGGCTTTTGCTTTCATTTCCATAGCAGTAGCCACTACACTATGATTTAGCTTAAACTCATAATTTTGTTCTTCTAAAAGATTTTCTCTTTTGGTAAATCTTTTCCAATATTTTATGTATCCTTCTACTGCTCCTGCAATTCTATTCATCACATTTACACATTGTACAGGATATTTTCCCATAGCACTCTCGCCTGACAGCATAATAGCACCTGTCATATCAAAAATAGCATTTGCTACATCACTTACTTCCGCTCTTGTTGGTGCTGGATTTGTTGTCATAGAATCCAACATTTGTGTTGCTGTAATAACTATTTTTCCTGCCTTATTACATTCTTGGATGAATTTCTTTTGGATAATTGGTACTTCTTCTAATGGTATTTCTACTCCCATATCTCCACGAGCTACCATAATACCATCACTTACTTCTAAAATTTCTTTGAAATTATCTATTCCTTCTTGATTTTCAATTTTAGAAATAATTTTGATATTTTGACCACCATTATCGTCTAATACTTTTCTAATATTTTTAACATCTTCTACACATCTAACAAAGGATGCTGCTATATAATCAAATCCCACACGGCAACCATCTTTTAAGTCCTGTATATCTTTATCTTTTAATGCTGGTAGGTTTACATGTGTACCTGGCAAATTAATACTTTTTCTATTGCCCAACTCTCCTCCATTGGTTACTTTGCAAACAACATCTTTACCATCTACTCTGATTACTTCTAATTCTATTTTGCCATCATCTATTAATATTTGTGCTCCTATATGGATATCTTTATATAATTCTTTATAGCTAACACTTACTCTATCTTTATTTCCAACAATATCTTCATTAGCTAGTATAAATATATCATTTGCTTTTAAAATAACAGGTGCATTTTCTAATTTTCCTGTGCTTATTTCTGGTCCTTGTGTATCTAGAAGAAGTGCTACTGGTTCTCCAACTTCCTCTCTTGCCTGTTTTACTGCTTCTACAAAAGGTTTTTGTTGATCTTCATACCCTCCATGCGAAAAGTTGATTCTAGCTACATTCATTCCTGCTTTTATCATTTCTTTTAGTGTTTCTACATCTGCTGTTGCTGGTCCTATTGTACATACTATTTTTGTTTTTCTCACTTTAGTTTCCTCCCTTACTTTTCTTAAAACATTTTCTATTATATCACTTAACCTTTATAGTTTCAAGTAGTAACATTCCTATTCAATAGTAGCAAATGTATACGTGTCAATGATGTGAAACAAACTTTTATAAAAAATTTGTAGTATCATTGAATTTATTCTATCGCACCTGTACTTACTTTCCGATTTTTTTCTTTTAATTTATATCTTACATCTAATATGTTTTCTTTCTCATCTGCTTGTATTTTCATTTTAAAATTACATCTATCATCAATCAAACCTTTAATAAAAAATCTATCTAAAATCATTATAATAAACAATATTTTTTCTTTTTTTAGTAATTCATTAATTTCTATCCACTCTGATGTATTTTCTTCAAAATCTTGTGGTTCTCCTTCACATTCATTGCATATAAATACATCAAAATCAAATATTCTATCTGGGTATTCAATTATCATATTTCCTTTATATTTTAAGTTTTTAATTTTTAGTCCTGTTTCCTCTTTCATTTCTCTTATGGCTGTTTGTTCTGGATTTTCTCCCTCTTCTATTTTTCCACCTGGTATTTCATAATACCCTGCTTTTTTATTGTCTTCTTTATATTTCGTTACTACTACTTTATTATCTTTTATTAAAAAGCATCTAACGGCTTTTCTTATTGGCTTATTCATCCTTTTCTCCTATCTTAGATTTTTATAATTTATAATATTTCTTTACATCTAATCAATTAAGTCCTGCAATTGGCATTTTAGTCTACTATTTGCTAAAATTTTATTTTATCCTCTATCCATTTTTCGACATCCTCGATTTTTACTCTTACTTGTTCCATAGTATCTCTGTCTCTAATGGTAACACTCTCATCTTCTAATGTGTCGAAATCGATAGTAACACAATATGGTGTTCCTATTTCGTCTTCTCTTCTATATCTTTTTTTTTTTGTTTTTTCTTCATCATAATCACACATAAAGTTTTTGCTTAATTTGCTATAAACTTCCTCTGCTTTTTCACTTAATTTTTTCGATAGTGGAAGTACGGCTACTTTATATGGTGCTAAAGCCGGATGTAAGTGTAATACTACTCTGCTGTCTCCTTCTTCCAATGCTTGTTCTTCATAAGCCTGGCATAAAAATGCAAGAGTTACTCTATCACAGCCCAAAGATGGCTCTATGCAATAAGGCACAAATTTTTCTCCTGTTTCTTGGTCAAGATAAGTAAAGTCCTCTTTTGCATGTTCCATATGTTGTTTTAAATCATAATCTGTTCTATCTGCAATTCCCCATAATTCTCCCCATCCAAATGGGAATAAAAATTCTATATCTGTAGTACCTTTGCTATAGAAACATAACTCCTCTGGGCTATGGTCTCTTAAACGTATGCTATCTTCTTTCATTCCTAAGGATAGTAACCAGTCTCTGCAGAAATTTCTCCAGTAAGCAAACCATTCCATATCCGTACCCGGTTTGCAGAAAAATTCTAATTCCATTTGTTCAAATTCTCTTGTTCTAAAAGTAAAGTTCCCCGGTGTAATTTCATTTCTAAAACTTTTTCCTATTTGACCAATTCCCATTGGTAGTTTTCTTCTCGTTGTTCTTAGCACATTTTTAAAGTTCACAAAAATTCCTTGTGCTGTTTCTGGTCTTAAATAAATTTCTGATGTAGAATCTTCTGTTACTCCTTGAAAAGTTTTAAACATCAAATTAAATTTACGAATTCCTGTAAAATTTTCTTTTCCACAGTCTGGACAAGTAATATGATGTTCTTGCATATAGGATATCATTTGGTCATCTGTCCAGCCATCTACTACTTGTTCACAATGGTTCTCATGCATCCAATCTTCTATTAGCTTATCTGCTCTATGTCTTGTTTTACATTCTTTACAATCAATTAATGGGTCTGAGAAACCTCCTACGTGACCAGAAGCAACCCATGTTTCTGGATTCATTAAAATGGCTGCATCTAATCCTACATTATATTTGCTCTCTTGTATAAACTTCTTTCTCCATGCTTTTTTTACATTGTTTTTTAGTTCCACTCCTAAAGGTCCATAATCCCATGTGTTTGCTAATCCTCCATAGATTTCTGAGCCTGGATAGATAAACCCTCTAGACTTACACAAATTCACAATCTTTTCCATACTATCTACCATAGTATTCCCTCCTTTTTATTTTTGCTAAATACGAAAAAAACTTTCATCTCTAGCTTTTTCTTGCTAGGGACGAAAGTTTACTTCCGCGGTTCCACCCTAATTGGCAAGTTTGTATTACTTACCCTCTTTCTCTTTTTATATGCTCCAAAGCTCCCCACATAATTTAGGTAATTAGTTTTCACCAACCACTAACTCTCTTGCTACCCTCTTTTATGTTTTTTCTTTTTCTTCGCATTTTCTTGCTTTATTCTAGCAAGTTTTTGATAAAAAGTCAATTGATTTTATCCTAATTTTTTCGCAGTTATATCATATATATGCCAATGTTTTTGTTCTCCTGAGGCAGATTTTCCGTCTTTTTCTATTTCTTCAAATTGAATCAGTTCAAATTTATCGAATAGTCTTATCACATTCTGTTTAGGTAAAGTAATTAAATTCGTCCACGAGTCTCTTTCTCCTAGGAAATTTCCTACAAAGTATCCTTTATCCACTATTGTACTTTCAATCTTATTCCAAACAGTATAAAAACATTCCTTTTTTGTAAATGGTAGACTAAAATTAGCTACTACTAAATTGGCTTTTGGCAAGTCCATATTTCCAAATAAAGATTGCATAAAAGAAAATTTTTCTTGTTCTTGCACAGATAACCTCTCTTTAATGATATTTTCTGTATTTTCTTTATCCACAGCTAATACTCTCCAATTATTTTTTATGAGTGCGATAGTATCTCTTCCTGCACCGCATCCCAAATCTATCGCTTTTCCTGGCGTTACACCTAAATTTAAAAACTTTTCTATGTTCTTATGAGGTTTGGTTTCTTTTGTATGATTATAATATTCTTCCCATTTGTTATCCACAATAACCTCCTCATTGATATTTTTTTCTATGACAAATACATTACTATATGTCAATTATTATTTTCTTTTATTTTGTCGGAACAAGTAAGTATCTGTCTAACATATGACAAATCTATGACTTTCCGGATATTTTATTACAAATTCGTTTCAAAGTAATATCATTTTTCTGTATTATGTATTCCATTTTTGTCATATTTCTAGTTATCCACAGTAAAAATAATTTTGTGGATAATGTGGATAACTCTGTTGATAACCTATTTTAGTCACTTTGCGTTCACAAGTTTTTCACATTTCATTTTTGTTATTTTTTTATGAAAACCTATTTATTATTTGTATAAATATTATGGTTACTTTTTTTACCTTTGTTCTCCTTTTTCTCTACCCGCTATTGATAATTCATATGCGTTTTTTAGCTCTTTTTGCTTTTCTTGAAAAAAAGCTTCGTATCGTATTCTTTCTTGCTCAGGTATTTTTATTTTTGTATTTTCTTCCACTTTTTTATAAGCTTCTTGTAATGAAAAATGTTCCATTACTTCTTCCAAATATCTAGGAAGCCAACTTTCTTCTTTATATTGTTCTATAAAGGACTGTAAATCTGTTTTAAAATTATCACACCTTCTCATCTTTTTAGTGGTTTTATGTATGCGACATGCACAGTCTAAATCGTAGCAAGGAGCTAATTGAAAGTGATTATATTGATCTTTTATAATTCCCCAATTTCCGTTATTTTCATCTGTATTCTCTATAAATTTATGGAATAAAGTTTGTTTTAAAAAATCTCTTTTACATTGTTCTATATCTTCTATTCTCGCACCATTTTCTATCAAATAATCTTCCATTTGTTCTATTATTTTCGTTATGCTAAATATATTATCATCTGATAAAATATCTAAGCCTTCTACTAATTCTTCTTTTTTCTCCTTACTTCTAAAGTCTGTAGTCCATATAAATTTCAAGCTAGTTTTAGACTTATTTTTTATTCTTTTGGCAAAGTAATATTGTGCACTTCCTAAGCCAAATTGCCTTGCTAACTCAGGCATCAATAAGCAGTTATATCTAGCAATATTATAATCTGATAAATTTAGTCTTCTATCTACATCTCCTAAACTATTTTTTAACAATGCCATACTCTCATCTGGAAGCATAATCCAACCAATGCAAGTTGCATAATTTGTAATATCTCTTATAGATTGACAGCACTTGGAAGAATCCAATAATATATTTCCCTCTTCATCCCACTCGAAATAATCTTTCACTAATGTGTTGAAATCATAAATAACTTTATTTTCTTGTAAATATTCTTCTTTTTCTCCTGCATCTTTAAACATAATCTTATCCCCTTTTACTCTTCAGTTTGTTTTTCTATATATCTCCATGCATCTTGGCACATATCTTCTAATGTTTTTTCTGCCCTCCAGCCTAGTTCTTTATATGCCTTCGTAGGG
>CALXAQ010000049.1 GCA_944386335.1 uncultured Clostridia bacterium
TTGCAAAAGAACAATTACCAGAAGGGGCAAAAGAAGGTAGTGTTTTAAAACAAGAAAATGAAAAATATGTGTTAGATAAAGAAACACAGAAAGAAATAGAAGAACGCATTAGGCAAAAAATGGACAATTTATGGAATAACTAGTTAATAGAATAGGGGGGACAAACAAATGAGTAGGAGAAAACAAAGTAAATTTATCAAAAGTATTATAGGACTCATTGTAGCTGCCTGTATAGTAGGTGGAAGCTATTTGGGGTCGGAAGTTTTGCAAAATCAAGAAAATATTGTAACAGCAGAAAAAACAGTAAATAATAGTATTCCTTTAGAAACAGATGATCAATTACAGATATATTTTTTTGATGTAGGACAAGCAGATAGTATATTGCTTATTAGTGATGGTGAGACAATGCTCATTGATGCCGGAAATAATGAAGATGGAGATATGCTAGTAGAAAAAATAAAAGGATTAGGTATTACAACTTTAAATTATGTAATAGGAACGCATCCACATGAAGATCACATTGGAGGATTAGACGATATTATAGAAAATTTTGAAATAGAAAATGTATATATGCCTAAAGTACAAACTAATACTAAAACATTTGAAGATGTGCTAGATGCTTTGCAAGAAAAGAATTTGAGCGTAACAGCACCAGAAGTAGGAAGTACTTTTGTAGTAGGCAAGGCGAGTTGTGAGGTAATGCAATGTGGACAAGGTACAGCAGAAGAAAAAAATAATCTAAATTTATCTTCTATTGTGATTAGAACGACCTTTGGAGAACAAAGCTTCCTTTTTATGGGAGATAGTGAAACAGAGAATGAAGAAGCACGTACTTGGCCTCAAACCAATGTACTAAAAGTAGCACATCATGGATCTGATACCAGTTCTTCAGAAAGTTTTTTAGAACAAATAAAGCCACAAATAGCGATGATTAGTGTGGGAAAAGGAAATTCTTATGGACATCCCGCTCAAACAACCTTAAATAAGCTTTCTAATATAAGTTGTAAGGTATATAGAACAGACGAAGTAGGAACGATACTGTTAACAAGTGATGGAAAAGAAAATACGATAACTACAGAAAAATAAGCAAATTTAAGGAAAATGGTTGTGGTATTTGCTAAAAAGTAGTATGATATATGTAAGTTTGCCAAGTGCAAAAGTAACTGATAAACCCTAGATTAGATGTCTTTTAAGAAAGGAGACAAGTATGAAGAAAATTCTTAAGGGAACCGCGATTTTTGGCGTTGCTATGATTGCATTATTGGGGGTATTGGTAGCCCTCAGTGTGTGGGAGACAACTGGACCATACAATGATTTGGACTGGGAAGAGTAACACACAGAGAGAGGCACAGAAAGGAGGAAACTCTTTTTTGTGCCTCTTTTTCACAGAAAATTCACAAAACATAGGTTGACAAATGACACAATGTCACATATAATATATGACACAATGTCATCAAGTGAGTTTTGGGGATGAACTTTGGGGACGTTCCTTAAAGTTCACCAGAAAAAATTCGAACTTTAAGGAACGTCCCCAAAGTTCAAGTTGCAAATTTTAGAAAAGGAGGGGAAAATGCCAACCGATACTTTTGAAAAATTATCAGAAGAGAAAAAACAAAAAATCATCGCTTCTGCTAAAAAAGAATTCACAAGAGTACCTCTAGAAGAGGTTTCTATAAAAAATATTGTTGAGCAAGCAGAGATTGCAAGAGGAAGTTTTTATCAATATTTTCATAGTAAAGAAGATTTACTTTTATATATTATAAAGAATCAAAAAGAACAGTTATTTTTAAAAATGAAGGAATCTCTAAAAAATACAAAAGGAGATATTTTTGAAACTTTTATAGCATTATATGACAAAATGACAGAAGAATGTTATGAACAAAAAGATGGAGAGTTATATTGTAAAATTTTTGAAAATATAAAAGTAGGAGAAGAAAGAATATTTTCTATGCCCCTTGCCAATAGACAAGATGAAAGATTTGAAGAACTATATCAATTGATTAACTTAAAACAACTAAAGGTAAAAGACAGAGAAGAGTTCGTTTTATTAGTAAAAATGCTACATGCCATTACAAGAGTAGCTTTAGTTACTTATACCAAAGCGAAAGATAAGAACAAAGTGAGAGAAAATTATCAGAAACAATTATATTTTCTAAAATATGGTGTGTATCAAGAATAAGGAGGGAGAAAAAACAATGTTAAAAGTATTAAAGTACCTAAAGAAGTCATGGGTAGCAGTTGTAGCAATCATATTGCTACTATGTTTGCAAGCTTATACAGACTTAGCACTACCAGATTATACTTCTAAAATTGTAAATGTGGGTATTCAGCAAGGAGGAATAGAAGATGCTGTGCCAGAGGCAATACGCAGTTCTCAAATGGAGAATTTATTAGTATTTACAAACGAGGATAGTCAAATGCTAAATTATTATACTTTATTAGAAAGAGACTCTATGGAGGAAAAAGAATATGAAGAGAAAATAGAAGAATATTCTGTATTAGAAAATGAAGCGATTTATGTATTAAAAGAAGATATTTCTCAGGAGGAAAGAGATACTTTAAGTGAGCAAATGGCAAAACCTCTCATGATGCTTGCAAGTGTGGATAATGAAGAAACACAGGAGCAATTAAAAGAGCAAATGCTATCTCAGATGGAAAATGTGCCAGAAGAACAAAAAATGTTAGTAGCACAAATGAGTTTGATGGATATTTTAAAGAGTATGCCTGAAAGTCAGTTAGAGGAAATACTTGGTAAAGTAGAAGAGCAATTAAACGGAATGTCAGGTTCTATTTTAGAGCAAGCAGCTATTACAGAAATAAAAGCAGAGTATCAAGCAATGGGAAGAGATACAGACAAAATTCAAAATGACTATATCTTTATAACAGGCTTGCAAATGTTAGGAATAGCATTAGTAAGTATGACAGCAGCAGTTCTTATTATGCTACTTTCCTCTAGAGTAGCAGCAAAACTAGGAGAAACATTAAGAGACAAGGTATTTAGAAAAGTATTAAGTTTCTCTACAAAAGAATTTAGAGAATTTTCTACAGCTTCTTTAATTACACGTAGTACAAACGATATTCAACAAATTCAAATGTTACTTACCATATTATTTAGAGTAGTGGTATATGCACCAATTATTGGTGTAGGAGGTTTGTTACATGTACTAAGAACAAGTGATAATTCTATGGCATGGATTATAGGCTTGGCCATTGCAGCAGTAATAGTAATTGTACTTATCTTATTTGCTGTAGCAATGCCTAAATTTAGAAAATTACAAGATTTAATTGATAAAATTAACTTAGTGGCAAGAGAAATTTTAACGGGACTTCCAGTTATTAGAGCATTTAATACACAAAAAAGAGAAGAAGAGCGTTTTGATGAAGCAAATCGTACATTAATGAAGACGAATGTGTTTGTAAACCGTGCTATGAGTATGATGATGCCAGCCTTAATGTTTGTTATGAACAGCATTATGATTTTAATTATATGGGTAGGAGGTTACAATGTAGACCAAGGTATCATGCAAGTAGGAGATATGATGGCATTTATTCAATATACAATGCAAATTATCATGAGTTTCTTGATGATTTCTATGATTTCTATTATGCTTCCACGTGCTTCTGTTTCTGCAAGACGTATTAATGAAGTATTAGAGACAAAACCAAGTATTCAGGATAAACCAGAAAAAGAGCAAAAATCATTTGATGAAAGCAAAAAAGGCTTAGTAGAGTTTAAAAATGTATCTTTCCGTTATCCAGATGCAGATACGGAAATATTAACAGACATCGATTTTGTGGCAAAACCAGGAGAAACTACAGCAATTATAGGAAGTACAGGAAGTGGAAAATCTACTGTTGTCAATTTAATACCTCGTTTTTATGATGTAACAGGTGGAGAACTTTTAATAGATGGTGTAAATGTAAAAGATGTACCACAAAAAGAGTTAAGAAAAAGAATAGGATTTGTGCCACAAAAAGGAGTATTGTTCTCTGGAACAATAGAATCTAACATCAAGTATGGAAAAGAAAATATTACAGATGAAGAAATGCAAAAAGCAGCAAGTATTGCACAAGCAACAGAATTTATTGAGTCAAAAGAAGATAAATATGCTTCGCCAATTGCACAAGGAGGAAATAACGTATCTGGAGGACAAAAACAACGTTTATCCATTGCCAGAGCTTTAGCAATTGACCCAGAAATATATATATTTGACGATAGTTTCTCTGCTTTAGATTTAAAAACAGATAAAGCATTAAGAGAAGCACTAGCAGAACAAACACAAAATAAAACAACCATTATTGTAGCGCAAAGAATTAGTACCATTATGAATGCAGAGCAAATTATTGTGCTAGAAGAAGGAAAAATTGTAGGAAAAGGAACACATGAAGAACTACTAGAAAACTGTGAGACTTATAGACAAATTGCTTTGTCACAATTGTCTGAAGAAGAGTTAAAACAAAATGGAAAGGAGGAAAAATAGATGCCAGGACCAATGGGAGGCCCAAGACGTGGGGTTGGAATGAATACAGAAAAGGCAAGTGATTTTAAAGGAACTACTAAAAAATTAATCAAAGATTATTTGTCAAAATATAAAGTGGCGTTAATCATCGTTATGATTTTTGCAATAGGAAGTACCATCTTTACCATTGTAGGACCAAAAATTTTAGGAAATGCTACAACCGAAATTTTTAATGGTTTTGTAGATAAGTTATCTGGTGGTAGTGGAATTGATTTTGGAGCAATTGGTACAATTTTGTTTACCTTGTTAGGATTATATATTCTTAGTGCACTATTTTCCTTTATCCAAGGATTTGTTATGACAGGAGTGGCACAAAAACTAACATTCCGCTTGCGTAGTGATTTAATTGCCAAAATTAATCGTCTGCCAATGCGTTACTTTGATAAAAGAACAAATGGAGAAGTTTTATCAGTTATTACAAACGACATAGATACACTTTCTCAAAACTTGAACCAAAGTATTACACATATTATTACATCTATTTGTACAATTATTGGTATATTAATTATGATGTTTAGCATCAGTTGGAAAATGACATTAGTATCTTTAGTTATTTTACCAGTAGCTACGGTTATAGTAAGATTTATTGTAAAAAAATCACAAAAGTTCTTCCAAAGACAACAAGAATACCTAGGACATGTAAATGGTCAAGTAGAAGAAATTTATGGAGGACACAATATTGTAAAGGCATTTAATGGAGAAGAAAAGGCAATTGAAGCTTTCCAAAAGCAAAATAGAGAGCTATATCGTTCTGGATGGAGATCACAATTTTTATCAGGACTAATGCATCCATTAATGAACTTCTTAGGAAATGTAGGTTATGTAGCAGTTGCTATATTAGGAGGATATTTTGCTATACAAGGAAAAATTACAGTAGGTAACATCCAATCTTTTATTCAATATAGTAGACAATTTACACAACCAATAGCACAAATAGCACAAGTTTCTGGTATGCTACAATCTATGGTAGCTGCAGCAGAAAGAGTATTTACATTCCTAGAAGAAAAAGAAGAAATACCAGAAATAGAAAATCCAAAGAGTACAGAAGGATTAAAAGGAAATGTTACATTTGACCATGTACAATTTGGTTATGATGATGATAAAATGATTATTCATGATTTCTGTGCTGATGTAAAAGATGGACAAAAAATAGCAATTGTAGGACCAACAGGAGCCGGAAAAACAA
>CALXAQ010000050.1 GCA_944386335.1 uncultured Clostridia bacterium
ATTGCTTTAAAAATCTGATATCATTTTGATATAATAAACGAATGTCTGTAATGCCATATTTGAACATAGCAAGCCTATCTAGTCCTGTTCCAAAAGCAAATCCTGTATATTTTTCTGGGTCATAACCATTCATTTTTAATACATTGGGATGTACCATTCCTGAACCTAATATTTCTATCCAGCCTGTTTGTTTACATAGATTGCAACCTTTTCCACCACATTTGAAACAACTAACATCTACTTCATAAGATGGCTCTGTAAATGGGAAATAACTTGGTCTAAATCTTAATACAGAATTTTCTCCTAGCATTTTTTTCACAAATACTTCTAAGGTTCCCTTTAAATCTGCAAGGGAAATATCTTTATCAATAACTAAACCTTCTACTTGACCGAATTGATGAGAATGTGTTGCATCATCGTCTCTTCTATATACTTTTCCTGGACAAATAACTCTAATTGGAGTTTTTTCTTCATTTTTCATCATGACTCTTGCTTGCACTGCAGATGTTTGTGTACGTAGTAGATATTCTGTTGTTACATAAAAACTATCTTGCATATCTCTTGCGGAGTGTCCTTTTGGAAGATTTAATCTTTCAAAACAATATTCATCTGTTTCTAATTCAGGTCCATCTACTACATCATACCCCATAGAAACGAATAAATCTTCCACCTCTTCTATAATACGATTCATTGGGTGTTTGCTTCCTCTTTTTACTTTTGTAGCTGGAAGCGTAATATCAATGGTTTCCTCTTTTAATTTTCTGTTTAGCTCTTCTTGTTTAAACTGCTCTTCTTTTTCTTTAATTTTGCTCTCTAGTGTATCTCTTACTACATTTACCTGGCTTCCTACTACTGGTCTTTCTTCTGGAGATAAAGCTCCCATTCCTCTTAATATAGCCGTTAATTCTCCTTTTTTTCCTAAGTAAGTGACACGTACTTCTTCTAGCTGTTTTTCATTTTCTGCCTTGTTAATGGCATCTAATGCTTTTGTTTTCATTTCTTCTATTTGCTCTTTCATAGCTCCTCCTTCTGCCCTTGCGGACGTTTTTATTTTCTTATTTTAAATTTTTTAACAATAGGATTTTGAATTTTCCGTACAAACTAAAAGAACCACTCTTCCTATTATAGGACGAATGGTTCTTATCCGTGGTACCACCTAAATTTATCAATTTTTATTATGATTGACCTCATTCCTCTTTAACGCAGAGTCTACACGCTATTTTCTACTTTACTATTTCAAAAATAGTCCTCCAAAGTGAAATTTCAGCTATAGTTCTTATCAATGGTTCTCAGCGTCTCACCATTTTCTCTGTTAATAAGGATACTCTATTGCTTACTTTACTTTTTCAAAGGATTTTTATTTAAACTTAAGTAGTATCTTATCACAAATTTTGGAAAATGGCAATAGTTTTTTTTAAAGTGTCACACTTATCCCTGACATTTCTGGGACACTCTCTAAAAAAATCCTGTTCCATTAATTCTAATTTTATCTATTTTAATATTCCAAAATCTCCTCATTTATTTTACTCCATCTTTTATTTTTATATGTAAATTAAAGCATAATAAAATTTCTGTGTCAATGGAAAAAGACCACAAATTCTGTGATCTTTTTCTGAAAAAGTTAATATTCTGCTTGTATAAGAGGTCTTAAATCTTCTGGTACATAAGACCAGTCATACTCTCGCTCTATTGGAATGTCTGTCCAAAACAGTCTTACAACATTGTTTTTTGTATGTTTATTCGCTACTAAATATACCAAAAACGTTTTTATATCCCTTCTTTTATTTTTGATGATAATTAAATCATCTGGACGAAGGTATTTCTTACTGCTCTCATTTCTAATCAAATACTCCTTATCACCTACACAATGCCTATTATAGACAATTTTCTCTATTGAATTGTGGGGATTTTCTAGGTCATTAGAAACGTATAATTTTTCTGCATCTTTTTCTGCACATCTCAAGGTTTCAAATCTTAGTCTTTCGGGCTTATACCTATTTGCACTATATAAGCTATTATATTTCCTCATACGCACATTTTTCTCTTTAGCCTGTTCTTCTCTTTGTTTACTTTCTGTATATAAAATAGCATTTTTACATTTTTTTAAGAAATCAAACTCTCCTTCTTGTTTCAGTCCTTTTATAATACAAACTCTATTCATGGATAGTAATGTTAAGATTACTTTGGCATTGTTCTGTCTAACTTCTAAATCTTTTTGCGTACTTAAAACAAGTTGTTGTATTTCTTTTTCTGTTTCTTCTGAAATCCAAATGCTATTATTGAAGAACAGATTATTTATTACTAATCTGGGAAGGCCCTCTACATTTAACATAGAACTGTCTAAAAGAATAATTTTATCCTTATAAAAGTACTCTCTTGTATAAGCTTCTACCACCTCTAATTTCACCAACTGTTGACATCTACTCCGTTGTTCTTGCATTTTTTCCTCCTTTTTTCATTTGGCAAATTTATGCCAATAGAAACATATATACTTTTGTTACTTTATGTATTATAACATAATTCTCCATTTTTTCAAACTTAAAATTCTTGGTTGTGAACTTTAGGGACGTTCTTTGAAGTCCACTCAAAAGTTCAAATGCAATTTAAGGAACGTCCCTAAATTGCATTTAATTTTTAATACATTCCGCCCATATCTGCTTCTGCACCATGGTTTGCACAATTACAATTTTCTTCTTTTTTATCTGTTACAATACTTTCTGTGGTAAGTACCATTGATGCAATGGATGCTGCATTCTGTAGAGCACTTCTAGATACTTTTGTAGGATCTACAATTCCTGCTTTCTTCATATCTTCATAAGTATTGTTTGCTGCATTAAATCCAATTCCTTTATCGCTTGTTTTCACTTTTTCTACAATAACTGCTGGTTCTAGCCCTGCATTTACTGCTATTTGTTTTGTTGGTTCTTCTAATGCTTTTAATACCATACTTGCTCCTAATATGTCGTCTCCTACTAGTTTATTTACTTCCTTTTCTACTACTGGAATGATATTTAAGTAAGCTGTTCCTCCACCTGCTACAATTCCTTCTTCTACTGCTGCTTTTGTAGCAGATAAAGCATCTTCTATTCTTAATTTTTTATCTTTCATTTCTACTTCTGTTGCAGCACCTACACCAATAACAGCAACTCCTCCTGCTATTTTTGCAAGTCTTTCTTGTAAATTTTCTTTTTCAAATTCACTCTTTTCATCTGCTATTTGTGCTTTAATTTGTCCTACACGGTCTGCAATTTGTTGTTTGTCTCCCATTCCATCTACAATGATGGTATTTTCTTTCTGTACTTTTACTTGTTTTGCTCTACCTAATTGGTCGATAGTAGTATCTTTTAATTCTAATCCTAAAT
>CALXAQ010000051.1 GCA_944386335.1 uncultured Clostridia bacterium
GACAACCTTCTCGTCAAAATTACTTTCTGCCTTTATAATGGCAAATACTAGCAGTGGATCTAAATTATTTTCCTTGGCATATTGATTTACCAATTCTGCATATTTTTGTGGATATATCATTTTTAATACCATGTCTTGTATTCTAAAAACACCAAATAATATAGCCACTATGCATAAAATAATAATAAAAACTACGAAATATCTTTTCCTTTTGTTTTGCAAATAAAGTCCTCCTTTTCTGACAAAAGGACCGGCCCTTTTGTCAGATGTTCACATTTCCCCTTTTATTTTGCTTCATACCAATTTTTTGCTTCCGATACTTCTACTTCTAATGGTATAGAAAGAGTAGCTGCTCCTTCCATACTATTTTTTAATAATTGTTTTGCCTTTTCTTTTTCTTCCTCTTTTGCCTCTAATATAAGTTCATCATGTACTTGTAATACAATTTTGGCATCTACTTTTTCTTCTTTTAATTTTTTTGCTAAATTCACCATTGCTATTTTCATAATATCTGCTGCTGTTCCTTGTATTGGCGTATTCATAGCTACTCTATTTCCAAATTGTCTTACCATGTAATTATTAGATTTTAGCTCTGGAATATATCTTCTTCTAGAAAACAATGTTTCTACATACCCTTGTTCTTTTGCTTTTTCTACGATATCTGTCATAAATTTTTGTATACCACTATATTTCTCCAAATATTGTTCTATATATTGTTTTGCTTCTTTTTTAGTAACACCGATTTGTTCTGCAAGTCCCAAATCACTAATTCCATACACAATTCCAAAGTTAACTGCTTTTGCTCTGCTTCTTTGTTCTTTTGTTACTTCTTCTACTGGAATGCCAAGCACTTTGGATGCTGCTTGTTTATGAATATCTTCTCCCTCTCGGAAAGCTTGTAGCATATGTTCATCTTGAGAGATATGTGCCAAAATTCTAAGCTCTATTTGGGAATAATCTGCATCTAAATAGATATATCCTTCTTTTGGCCTAAATACTTTCCTTAATTGTTTTCCTAGTTCAAATCTAGTTGGTATATTTTGCAAATTTGGCTCTGTAGAGCTAATTCTACCTGTAGCTGTTACAGTTTGATGAAAATACGAATGGATTCTTTTGTCTTTTGGATTGATATAAGGGATAAGTCCTTCTACATAAGTAGAATTTAATTTCATAAGTCCTCTATATTCTAATATTTTTTCTACAATAGGATGTTCTTTCTTTATTTTTTCTAGTGCATCCACATCTGTAGAATACCCTTTTTTGGTCTTTTTAGAAGTAGGTAGTTTCAATTTTTCAAAAAGAATAGTTCCTAATTGTTGTGTAGAATTAATATTAAACTCTTCTCCAGCCAGTTTATAAATCTCTTCTGTTAATACTTGTAATTGTTCTTTCATGGTTTTTCCAAATGACTCTAACTCTTGTTTATCTACATACATACCTACCCATTGCATCCCTGCTAACACTTCTTCTAGTGGCATTTCTATATCTTTTAATAGCTTCGTCTCTTGCACTTCTTCTATTTTCTGTTCTAATATTTCTTTTAAACTTTCCAAATGGTAAGCCAAAAAAGTATTTCTTTTTTGTTTTTCTTCTTCTTGCTTTTTGGTTATATCTTCTCCCATATCAAATAAGTTCATTTGTTCTTCCTTATGGGAGCTTTCACCAATGTCCTCTGTTACATTCACTTGTAAGTATTCTTCTATCAATTCTTCTAGTTCATACTTACTTCTCGTTTGGTCCAATAGATAAGCCGCTATTTCTGCATCGAAAGACATTCCTTTCATAAAAATGCCAATCTCTGCCAGCATAATCCAATCTTCTTTCATACGATAGCCTATTTTTTGAATATTCTCATCTTCAAAAATATCTTGTAAAAGAAGTAGCTGTTTTTCTTCTATTTTACTACTATCATATACAATTTGTTTACTCTTCATACCTATGCTAATACGTGTTATTTTCTTTTTTACAATTTTGGTAGGAGTATCCTCTTTTTCTTTTTCGAAATAGTAAGAAAAAATACCTTCTTTTCGAATTTCTTCTTTCCACTGTTCTAATTTTGTTCCTTCTCGTAATTCTATGGTTTCTATTTGATAAGTTTGTTCTTCTGTTTTTTCTAAAGTAGTCTCTTGTTTTTCATTCAAATGAAAACGCTCAATATATCTATTAAAATTTAGTTCCTTAAACTTTTCTAATACTTTTTCTTCATCCCAAGGTTTTGTTTTTAAATCTTCTATGCTTTCTTCCATTGGTACTGCTAAATTAATGGTACCTAGTGTTCTAGAAAGAAGTGCTAACTCTTTATTTTCCACTAGTTTTTCTCTTGTTTTTCCTTTAACAGATGCCGCTTCTCCTTTTTCTATTTCTTCATATAAGTGGTCAATACTGCCATAGTCTTTAATTAATTGCAACGCTGTTTTCTCACCTATACCAGGCACTCCTGGAATATTATCGGAGCTATCTCCCATAAGTCCTTTTACTTCTATTAGTTGAATAGGTTCTACTCCATATACTTCTTCTACTTTTTTCTTGTCAAAGTCTTCTTCCTCTGTTTTTCCCATTTTTGTTCTTGGAATACGTACTGTAATATGGTCAGAAGTTAATTGGAAAGTATCTCTATCTCCTGATAAAATCGTTACTTCCTTTCCTTCTTTTTCCGCTCTTTTAGAAAGAGTTCCTAAAATATCATCTGCTTCGTAGCCTTCTTTCTCTATAATGGAAATATTCATATCTTGCAAAATCTCTTTTATCTTAGGCATTTGCTGTGCTAATTCCTCTGGCATGGCATGACGATTTGCTTTGTATCCTTCATACATTTTATGCCTTGCAGTAGGCGCTTTTAAATCAAAAGCAACTGCTAAATATTCTGGTTTTAAGTCCTCTACTATTTTAAACAAGATAGCTAAAAAGCCATAAATCGCATTGGTATAACTACCGTCCTTTGCTGTTAACATTTTAGCTCCCATAACACCATAAAAAGCCCTATTCATAATACTATTTCCATCTATGACCACTAATCTGCTCAAAACTTTTCCTCCTTCTTGAACTTTAGGGAGGTTCCTTAAAGTTCATTTTCTCTTCTTTATTTCTTTAACTTTTGCAATTTAAGGAACGTCCCTAAATTGCAAAGTTCATTCTCTCTTCTTTGTTTCTTTGAATTTTGAACTTTAAAGAACATTCCTAAAGTTCACGGAAATATTCCGCCATTTTTTTTAAAGATTTTCCTCTATGACTTACTGCATTTTTTTCTTCTTCACTCATTTCTGCAAAAGATTTATCCTGATAAAGAAAAATAGGATCATAGGCAAATCCATTTTCTCCCCTTGGCTCTCTTAAAATACTTCCCTCACAAGACTCTTGAAAAATATGTTTTTCTCCTTTTTCGTCTATATAGCAAATAGCACAAACAAATCTTGCTGTTCGTTCCTCTTCTTTTGCCTCTTCCATAGAATGCAAAATTTTATGAATTTTTTCTTCATAGCTTGCATTTTCTCCTGCATATCTTTTAGAATAAACACCTGGTTCTCCGTGTAGATAATCTACTTGCAAACCCGAATCATCACTAATTACTGGTTTTCTAGATAATTTATGTATTGCCTCTGCTTTTAAAATAGCATTTTCTGCAAAAGTTTTTCCTGTTTCTTCTACTTCTATATTAAACCCCGACTCTGCTTGAGAAATTACCTTTATCCCAAAAGGTTGTAATATATGGGTGATTTCTCTTAATTTTTCTTTATTATTACTGGCTAAAATAATTTCCATTTTTAATTTTCATTCCCTTCTCTAAAAATAAATCTTATTGGAATTATTCCATTGCTTTTATTTTTGTTATTTTTTTTTCTTCCTTCGCAAGTTCTATTGCATTTGTTATTCCTAATTTATTTTCTAACATATTTTTGTTCTCCTCCACCGGAATTCTTTGAACTTTAAGGAACGTCCCTAAAGTTCATTTAGATTATATCATACAGAATAAAATATTACCATAAATTTTTTTAATGTATGGATAAGATTCCTAAGTCTGTTATCAGATTAGAAACATTATATAAAAACAAAATATCTGTTATCTCATTTTGCACAGCATATTCTGTTATAGAAGCTTTATAGTACCTTGGATCAATAAGATGAATTTCTTCATAGTTTTGGCATAAAAATGGCGCCATAATGTGAGCATAAGAATCTTTGATGACAAGTAATTTCTTTCCATTTTCCAATTTCGTTTTGACTGCCACTTTTGCATTATTTCCATTTAGGAAATAGGAATATTTATCTTTTTTTTCTAAATACTCTTCATTAAAAATGCTTTGTGTTGTTTCCTTATCATATTCTACACTTTTTAAGTCTAAATTCTTTGAATTGACATAGATTTCTATTTTGTCTTTCTCTTGATTTAGAATTTGTGCTTTGGAATCAAATGTTCCTAAAAATTCTTCTGAAACTGTTTTTTTCTCAAAATTGCTTAATTTCTCTGCCTCTAAGTTTGCTGTCTCACATAGTTTTGTATACGCTAAATAAGCCCCTAAACTAGTCATATGGTGATCCGTTTTGAAATAAATATATTTTTCTTTGTTCTCCATAAGTATATCGATTACCTGAATTGTCTTTATGTTTCCATCTAATTGTTGATAAAACTGGTTGATAATTTCTTCTTGATTATAAGGTATCACATTATCTGGCAATTTATCTTGCTGAATATAAATGGAATTTGGTATTAGCATAAAGTAGATGGGCAATTCTGTTTTACTTACAAATTCATTACTTATCTTTGCCACTTCCTGTAAATGTTCTTGTTCCTTTTGTGTATATTCCATTTTTTCAAATAAATACCCATCTTTCCCTATGTATACTCCATTACTTTCTGTTTTACCGAAGTAGCATTTCTGTTTCTGATTTTATTTTTATCCAAGCATTTCTAAACACAAAATGATCATTAATATATGTATCTAGCTCTTCTTGATAGGTTCCGTCTAATAATTTTTCTATACGAAAGGTTGGTAGTTTTGCTAAATATCTATTCTCTTGCTCTGAAAATGCTTCACTTCTAACGACAAAATTTAATACAATGAGTGTTACCCATACCAACATAAAAATAGTAAAAAATATCTTATTTTTCATGCTTTTTTCCTCTCTCTAAAATCTAAAATACAAGAATGGATTGTAAGAATCACTTACTAAGCTAGCTGTACTCAAGATAAGTATGCCTATATAGATAAGTGTAATGAGTATGCTTCTTGTATTAGATTGCTTTGCTTCTAATTTCTTAAAGCATTTTGATAGTAGTGGTGTAGCCAATACCATACCAATTACAATGATAATAAAATAATTTTTCAAATAGTATAAGCCTTCTGCATTTACTAGACTTGTCCCATTTAGATGAAACATACATAGTAAATAATCTTTTACTTTGTTTAAGTCTTCAAATGCAAAGATTACCCAACTAATCAAAACAAGAAACATCGCATAAATATGACCTATCCACTTTGGTATTTTTTCTAACAATTTTAATACAACTAATTTTTCTAATATTAAAATGACACCAAAGAATAATCCCCATAGGATAAAGTTCCACGAAGCTCCATGCCATGCGCCTGTAAGGAACCACACAATGAGTATATTTCTAATTTGTTTTGGAAGTCCTTTTCGATTCCCTCCCAATGGAATATAGATATAATCTCTAAACCAACTACCTAGTGTCATATGCCATCTACGCCAAAACTCTGTAATACTTTTAGAAATATAAGGATAATTAAAGTTTTCGTCAAAATTCATACCAAAGATGTTTGCTAGACCTATTGCCATATCGGAATATCCACTAAAATCAAAGTATATTTGAAGTGCAAATGCAAGAATTCCCACCCAAGAAAGTAGGGTAGACATTTCTGAAAAACCGTCCTACTTCTATGGTGTGCCATAAGGCTCCTACATTATTTGCAATTAACACTTTTTTTCCTAACCCTATGATAAACCTTCTCATTCCTTTTGAGAAATGATCCATACTAATTTTTTTTGTTTCTAATTCTTCATCTACGGTCTCATATCTTACAATTGGACCTGCTATAATTTGTGGGAACAATGTTGTATAAGTTAGGTAATTATAAAAACTCTTTTCACATTTTACAGTACCTCTATATACATCTATAATATAAGATAAAGACTGAAATGTATTAAAAGAAACACCTATAGGCAATGGTATGTTTAAAAGTGGAATTTGTGTATTTAATACACTATTGATATTGGTTATAATAAAATCTGCATACTTAAAAAAGAATAATATTAATAAATTAACCCCTATGTCTATCCATAAATAAAGCCTTCGTTTCGCTTTATTTCCTTCATTTTTGTCAATTCCTTTTCCACAAAAGAAATCCATTACTGCTAGAATTAGCATAATAAATATGTATCTAATTTCTCCCCATGCAAAGAAAACAAGGCTTGCTAATATCATCACAGCATTTTTGAACTTTTTAGGAACTGCAAAATAAACCAATAACATGATTGGGAAAAAAATATATAAAAATACAATACTGCTAAAAACCATTTTTTCTCCTCTGTTTCCCTGTAAAATAGATATAGCCTCTAAAGGTTATTTTTAGAGACTATCTGTTTTGCACTATTATTTTGTAATTTCTTGTTCTAGTGTTTCTGCATTTTCTGCAATTATCAGATACACTGTGTTTCCTACTACTCCTGTTTTTCTATTTTTTACTAGTTCATATTGTTCTGGTAAATAAGTACTCCATTGTTCTTCATATTGTATAGCATAGGCATCTAATTCTGCTTTTACTGTATCTACTGTTCCTTCTTTTGCTTGAATGATTAGGTACATAGAAGCTTGTACGTTCATCATAGGCATTTTTCCCACTACTTTTTCTACATTTGCTGTGTTAATGCCATATAGGGAACCTAGCTCTTCTGTGGTAATATCCATTGTGGCAAGTTCATTAAATGGTGTAGAATTTGCTAGGGTTTGTCTAGCTACTTCTACGTCTATTGTCTTTTCTTCTCTCTTATTGTTCAAAAGAACAACCGCTCCTACTACAAGTGCAGCCACCACGAGTATTACAACAATCGTAATTAGAACATTCTTCTTCATAAGTTTTATCCTCCTTTTGATTTTTCCTTCTTACTTTAGCATATCCATAGGAAATTTTCAAGGCTTTCTTTTTGTAATTTTCTATTATGTTTTTTTCTCTATGTATTCCTATTTTTCCCTTAAGAACCTATTATTAAGTTGTCATTGTCCATTAAATTCAATATAACTATTTTCATTAAAATTTGTTATTAAATAGTTGAGAAAATAATTAATAAAATTCCAACTATTATAAAAATGCCACCCCATACTCTAAGAACAATTTTCATTTTAGGACTTTTTAACAATCTATCTGGGATTCTAGGGCTTTTAAGCTTCATAAAAAATTGAGGAACTAATAACATAAAAATTGCAACTATT
>CALXAQ010000052.1 GCA_944386335.1 uncultured Clostridia bacterium
TTTTTGTTTTTCTTACATGTACTTCTCCTCCACATACTGGGCAAGGTACATCTATTTTTTCTACAAAAGGCTTAACGTTTTTACATTCTGGGTAACCTGGACAAGCTAAAAATTTTCCATATTTTCCATACTTAATTACCATCATCCTACCACATTTTTCACATGGTATATCTGTTACTTCATCTTCTAACTTTACATGTTCTAGTTCTTTTTCTACTTTTTCTACAGTTTGTTCAAATGGACCATAAAAGTCTCTAATTACTTGTTTCCAATTTTCTTTTCCGCTCTGCTACCTCATCAAATTCTTCTTCTATTTTGGCTGTAAAAGCAACGTTAATAACGTCTGGAAAATTCTCTGTTAATAACTTATTAACAATTTTTCCTAAGTCTGTTGGCACTAATTGTTTTTGTTCCTTCTCTATATATCTTCTCTCTAATATTGTTGTAATAGTTGGAGAATAAGTACTTGGTCTTCCAATACCTTTTTCTTCCAATGTTTTTACTAAGCTTGCTTCTGTATAACGTGGAGGTGGTTCTGTAAAGCTTTGCTTTGGTTCTATCTTTTTTGCTATTACCTGCTCTCCTACTTTTAGTTCTGGCAATATTGCCTCTTCTTTTTTAGACTTTTTCTCTTTTTCTCCATCCTCTGATTCTACATATAGGTTCATGAATCCTTTAAATTTTAAAGTTTGTCCATTTGCTTTAAACAAATACTGATTTACATCTATATCTACAGCTACTGTATCATATACAGCTGCTGCCATTTGGCTAGCCATAAAACGATGATAAATTAAACGATATAATTTATATTGATCTGGTGTTAATGCATCTTTTATTTGCTCAGGTTCTAAATCTATATAGGTAGGTCTAATAGCCTCATGTGCATCTTGTGCGTCTTTTTTAGTTTTAAAATATCTATTTTCATAGTATTCTTTTCCATAATGCTTTTCAATTTGCAATTTTGCCATTGCTCTGGCCTCTTCTGAAATTCTGGTTGAATCAGTTCTCATATAGGTAATTAATCCCACAGTTCCCTTTTCTGGTAATTTTACTCCTTCATATAAGCCTTGTGCTATAGACATTGTTTTCTTTAGCGTAAAGCCTAATTTTCTAGATGCTTCTTGTTGCATTGTACTTGTCGTAAATGGTGGTGATGGAATTCTTTTTTTCTCACTTTTTTTAATTTCTTTTATAATATATGTTTGATCTTTAATCTCTTTTAAAATATTTTCTACTTCTTCTTTATTTCGAATTTCTTGTTTTCTTCCATCTTTTCCATAAAAATGTGCTTCAAACGTTTTATGTGTCTTTTCTTCTAATAGAGTAGCATAAATATTCCAATATTCTTCTGGAACAAATTTTTCTATTTCTTCTTCTCTATCTACTATTAATTTTACTGCTACAGACTGCACTCTTCCTGCAGATAAACCTTTTTTTACCTTTTTCCATAATACTGGGCTAATTTTATACCCTACTATTCTATCCATTACACGACGTGCTTGTTGTGCATCTGTTAAATTTTTATCAATTTTTCTAGGATGTTTGATAGCTTCTTTTACTGTTTCTTTTGTAATCTCATTAAAGGTAACTCTACATATGCTATCTTGCGGTATTTCTAATAAATAAGCCAAGTGCCATGCAATAGCTTCTCCCTCACGGTCAGGGTCAGTTGCTAGATATATAATTTTACTATTTTTAGCATCTTTTTTTAAACTTTTAATTAAGTCTCCCTTACCTCTAATATTGATATACTCTGGCTCAAAATCATGCTCTACATCTATACCTAATTTGGATTTTGGCAAGTCTCTAATATGTCCCATAGATGCTACAACTTTTGTATTGCCTCCCAAAAACTTTTTTATGGTATTTGCCTTAGCTGGTGACTCCACTATAATTAATTTATCTGGCATTTTCCCATTCCCTTCTTTTTTATTTTTTCATTTTTGTATTCTAAATTATTTTTTACAATAATGCAAGTCTTTTTTGTTTTATAAAACGTTTTTTATTTCTTCATAAATGTGCTTTTCTACATCTTTTTTGGCATTTTTTTCTGCTATTATCCCCATTTCTTTCATTTTATGTGGATATCTTATCAAATTTTCTATTTCCTTATTTAATCTTTCTGCTGTTAAGTTTTTATCTAATATGATTTTTGCAGCTTTTTTATCTGCTAGCACTCTGGCATTATATTCTTGATGATTTTCTGTTGCAAATGGAAAAGGAATAAAAATAGCTGGTTTTCCTACTGTTGCAATTTCCGTAATGGTCATTGCTCCACTTCTACAAACTACTAAATCCACTGCATTATACAACTCTTCCATATTATAAATATAAGGTACCACTTTTGCATTTGGATAAGTTTCTATCTTTTCTCCCCATTTTTTCTTTAGTTCTTCATATCCTTTTGCTCCAGCCGACCATATTAAATTATAATCTTTATTTTTCTTCTCTTCTATAATTTGTATTAAGCTGTCATTAATGCTTTTGGCTCCTTGACTTCCTCCAAAAGCAAGTACCATTGGTAAATCCTTCTCAAAACCTAAGCGTTTTTGTGTTTCTTGCTTTGCTTTCTCTGACATTTGTATTTTTTTTATTTTTGTTGGTGTCCCTGTCACTACAGTCTTCTTTGCCTTTGGCAATCTTTGTTTTGCTTCTGCAAAACCTAACAAAATACAACTTGCTTTTTTACTAAGCATTTTAACTGCCATACCTGGAAACGCATTACTCTCATGCAATATTAGAGGTATTTTTAATTGTTTTGCTGCTATCCCTGCTGCTACACATATATATCCCCCTGTTCCTATTACTACATCTGGTTTTTGTTTTTTCATGATTTTTTTTGCTTCTCCTACTGAACGAAACGTCTGCCATATTTTTTTTATATTCGATAAACTAATACTTCTATTAAATCCATAAGCATTTATGTGTTTTAGTTCATAACCAGCCCTTGGTACTAAATCATTTTCTAATCCTCTTTTTGTTCCTAAAAATATAATTTTAGAATCAGGCTCTTGCTTTTTTATTTCATTAGCAATAGCTATTCCTGGATTAATATGTCCTCCTGTTCCTGCTGCAGCAATGACTACTTTCATCTTTTTTCCTCCTTTACTGCCTTTGCGAATATCTGCCAAAAAGGTATAACCCTTTTGGCAGATGTTTTTATACTTTCGTTCTTTTTCTAGATATATTTAGCAGTACACCTACACTAGCTAATAAGATAACTAATGCCGTTCCACCATAGCTAAAGAAAGGAAGTGCCATTCCTGTAGCTGGCATAGAAGATGTAACTACTGCAATATTGATGATGGCTTGCAAACCTATTAATGTGGTAATACCTATAGCAAGCAAACTACCAAAAGAATCTGGTGCCCTCATAGAAGTAATAATTCCTCTCCAAACAAATATAGCAAATAGTGCTATTACTACAAAACACCCCACAAATCCTAATTCTTCTGCCAATATTGCAAATATAAAGTCATTATGTGGTTCTGGTATATACAAATATTTTTGTTTACTCTCTCCTAATCCTACTCCAAACAATCCTCCAGAGCCAATGGCATACAGACTTTGTATAACCTGCCAACCATCACCAGTTGCATCTGCCCATGGATCAAGAAAAGTAGTGATTCTTGCAATTCTAAAATCTCCTTTTCCTGTAACCTGTGCTAGCAATAACATACCTGCCACAGCAGCAGCTCCTCCTGCTACACCTGCTGTCATAAAGTATCTCATTTTGCTTCCTGCCATAATCATCATAACACTTACAATACCAATTATAACTATACAAGCACTCAAATGGTCTTGTATAAAATACAAAATAGCAATTGGTGGTACTAAAAATAAAAATGGCTTAATAAATCCTTTCCAAAAGCCTTGCAATTCTGATTTGTGGTTTGTTAAATATGCCGCATAAAAAACAATAAGACATATTTTAGATATCTCTGAAGGTTGAAATCTTCCAAATCCTAAATCAATCCATCTTGTTGCTCCTTTTACATCCACACCAATTCCTGGAATAGCCACAGATAAAAGTGCTACAACTGCTACAATATATGCTATTTTATATAATTTTTGGTATAGATGATAATCTATTTTGGATAGTACTCCCATAATGATTAGACCTAATACAGCAAAAACTCCCTGTCTTATTACATAATTATAACTATTTCCTGTTACAGAAAGAGATGTTGGGGCACTAGCTGACATTACCATTACTAATCCTAATGATAATAGTAAAATGACTGTAATACACAATGTAAAATCAAAAGGATGTTTTGTTGTTTTTAATTTCTCTTCTGCCACTTTGGTTACCATTGATTTCCTCCCTTACTCTTTGTTATTTTTTCTCTTGTTTATATTGCCATTAATCCTATTATAGCCGCTAATAAACTTACCAAACTAAATACGGATACAATTTTATTTTCTTTCCAACCACTTAATTCAAAATGGTGATGCAATGGTGCCATTTTAAATATTCTATTTCCTGTCCTTTTATAATGTGCTACTTGCAACATAACAGACAAAGTCTCCAATACTGGCACAATAGCAACAATTAAAAGTAATAATGGCATTTTTAGATACAATGCCATAGCAGCAACTGATCCTCCTAATAATAGTGAACCCGTATCTCCCATCATTACTTTAGATGGGTATAAATTAAATAATAAAAATCCTAAACAAATTCCAACAATACTACTTCCAAAAAGTGTTACTTCTTTTATATTAAATATAATCGAAATAACTGTTAGACATGTTACAATAATGGTTGTTACACTACTCGATAATCCATCTATACCATCTGTTAGATTAATAGCATTTGTCGTGGCTAACATGACTACAATAGCAAAAGGAATATATAGCCATAATGGTAATGTAACTGTATTTTCTGCAAATGGAATATAAATATCTGTTCCTATTTTTAGTACATTTGTTAAATATACTGTATAAGCTACCGATATAATTAGCAGCCCTATCATTTTATAAATAGGTTTCAATCCTTTTGTATTTTTAAACACTAATTTTTTTAAGTCATCTATCAACCCTACTACACCAAATCCCACTGTTACTAATAGTAATGGTATTATATTCTTAGCCACTTCTGGTTCTGCTCTTCCTGAAGTATAATATACATACAATCCTATACAAACAATAATAATGGCTATAATAATGATGATGCCTCCCATAGTAGGTGTTCCTTGTTTTTTTAGGTGGGATTGTGGTCCGTCTTCTCTTTCTATTTGCCCAACTTTTAACTTTCTTAGTATGGGAATAACAAAAATTGACAAAATGACTGTAATGACAAAACTAATCAGCAGTACTTTTACTTGAAATTCCATTTTATTTCGCTCCTTACTTTATTTTTCCTTTTGTTTTCTTTATTTTCCTTCTTCCATAATTTCTTTTACAATAATTCTTTCATCAAAAGGATATTTTACTCCATTGATTTCTTGGTATGGTTCGTGTCCTTTTCCTGCAAGTACAATAATATCTTTCTTATCTGCCATTCGAATAGCATATCGAATAGCTTCTACTCTATCTACTATTACAATATATTTTCCTTTTGTTTTCTTTATACCTTCTTCAATTTGCTCTACTATTTTTTCTGGATCTTCTGTACGAGGATTATCAGAAGTAATAATCGTAAAGTCCGCAATTCTTCCAGATATTTCTCCCATAATTTGTCTTTTACTTGTATCTCTGTCTCCTCCACAGCCAAATACGCTAATCACTCTTCCTCTCGTGTAAGATTTTACCGCATTTAAAATACTTTCTAGACTTTCTGGAGAATGGGCATAATCTATCATAATGGTTAAATCTTTTGGATTATTAACAAGTTCTGACCTTCCCGGTACTCTTACTTCCAATAGAGCTTCTTTGATTTGTTCTGCATTACATCCTAATTTCATTGCCACACAAATAGCTGCAAGAGAATTGTATACGCTAAATCTTCCTGGAATGCAAGTTTTTACTCTCTCATTTTTATCTCCTATTTTTACTTTAAAATCCACATAAGAATTGGTAATAGTAATGTCTTTTGCTAGTACTTTGCAATAATTGTCAATTCCATAAGTAGTAATGTCACATTCTGGCACTAATTTTGGCACTTTAGATGTATATAAATCATCACTATTCACAAATCCTGTTTTGCACATATGGAATAATTTTAATTTTGAGTTGAAATAATCTTGCATATCTGGGTGTTCTTTGGCACTAATGTGGTCTTCTGAAAAATTGGTGAATACGCCTATATCAAAATCGCATCCATCTACTCTATGTAGTTTTAAACTTTGAGAAGATACCTCCATGACTACTGCATCACAACCTGCTTTTGCCATATCATAGAACATTTTTTGTAATTTGATGCTTTCTGGTGTGGTTCTATCACTATCTTCTATTTTTTCTTTTCCAATGTAGCAGGCAATGGTTCCAATTAACCCTACTTTTTTTCCTGCTTTTTCTAAAATTGCCTTTGTCATAAATGCTGTGGTGGTTTTTCCTTTTGTTCCAGTAATTCCAATTAGTTTAAATCTTCTAGATGGGTTATCATAGAAATTACAAGCACAAATAGCAAGTGCATGTCTTGTATTATCACTTAAAATGATAGTTACCTCTTCTGGTATTTTCTGAATCATTTCTTTTGTTGCTACATCTGCTTGCATCATAATAACAGTTGCACCTTTTTCTATGGCACTTTCTATGTACAAATGTCCATCTGTATCAAATCCTTTTATGGCAATAAACATTCCATCTTTTTCTATTTTTCTGGAATCACTCTCTACATTAGTAATTTCTTTTTCTAAGGTTCCTTTTACTTTTAATCCTTCTAAGCCTGCTAATATTTCTTTTAATTCCATATGGTGTACTCCTTTTTATCATTATATTTTTTCTTGCTACATTATATAACTAATCTTTTTATTTGTAAATCTTTTTTTCAATTCCAATATCAAGTAGGAACTAAGTGATTATTTCACTAAGTAGCCTCTCGCCAGAAAGAGGCCGATGGATATTTCTCCATCGGTCTCCAAACAAGTCTTTAATCATCCAATATTTCCATTGCTTTCTTGTACTTTTGAAAACGCTTCTCCGCTTTTTCTGTCCACTCTGTTAATCGGCTCTTGTCACTATTGTGTTTTAAATCTGCCTTTTTTACTTTTTTACTAATAGGATTTTGCTTTAATTTTTGTACATAAGACATATAGTCTTCGTTCTCATCATGTGTCAATAACTTTAAAGCTTCTATTACCTCCTCTGAGAATTCTTCCGATAAATCTTCCATGCTTACCGGAGTGTCTTCCACTACATCATGTAATAAAGCTACAATAGTTTCTGTTTCGGTATCCATTTGCTCCGCCAAATGAATAGGATGATAAATGTAAGGAACACCTGACTTATCCAGTTGTCCATGATGTGCTTCATAAGCAATTTGCATCGCTCTTTTTGTTTTTTCTGTGTAAAGCATGCTTTGTCCTCCTATTTACTTGTTTGCTTTATTTTTGGTTTCGCACACAATATACCATGTTTTTTGTTTTAATTCAATATGGCCTTTGCTAAAATGTTCATCTGCTCCTTATTTTCTTCTTTCATACTTGTTTTAACGGTTACAACTGGTTCTACTATTTCTATGTCTTTCATTTCTCCTAAAATTTCTTTCATACATTTTGCTGCCATAGGTGCCCATGAACCATTTTCTATAAGTCCTATTTTTCTTTTCTGATAATTTTTATGTTTTAATCTTCTTAAAAAGGTTTCTGTATAAGGAAATAGTCCTGCATCATAAGTAGTAGAGGCAAGTATTAATTTATCATAATAAAGGGCTTGTGATACTACTTCTGCTATATCACTTCTTGCTAAATCTCTTACTACTACCTCTTTAGCACCTTGTGCTTTTAATATGTTTTCTAATTCTTCTACTACTTTTCTGGTATTTCCATAAATAGAATTATAGGCAATTAGCACACCATCTTTTTCCGCTTCATAACGACTCCATTTATCATATTTCTCTATATAATAAGATAAATTTTCTTTTAATATTGGACCATGTAATGGACAAATTGTTTGAATATCTAGTGTGGCTACTTTTTTTAGCAAATTTTGCACTTGCACACCATATTTTCCTACTATGTTAAAATAGTATCTTCTTGCTTCTTCTTCCCAATTTTCTTCAGTATCTAATGCACCAAATTTTCCAAAGCCATCTGCTGAGAATAATATTTTCTCTGTTTGCTCATAAGTTACCATTACTTCTGGCCAATGTACCATTGGTGCCATAAAAAACTGCAAGGTATGTTTTCCTATGGAAATAGTTTCTCCTTCTCCTACTATCACTTGCCTTTTACTCATATCCATTGGGAAAAATTGTGGAAGCATGCATGCTGTTTTGCTATTTACAATCAATTGCATTTCTGGATATTTTTCCGCTAACAACTGTATATTAGCAGAGTGGTCTGGTTCTAAATGAGAAATGACCAGATAATCTACTTTTCTTCCTTCTAAAACCTTTTCTAAATTATCTATCCACTCCTCAGTTTTTCTTTTATCTACAGTATCCATTACTACTATTTTTTCGTCTTCTATTACATAGGAATTGTAGGAGATGCCGTGTGGTAAAGGATATTGGCTTTCAAATAAATCTAAGTCTTTATCATCTACTCCTATATAGTAAATATTTTGAGTTACTTTTTTCTCCATTGTTTGTCCACCTTTCTTTTTTCACCAAGTATATCACATATATAGGAATTTTGTACAGTTTGTTGGAGAAATAAACTTTCCATCTTAAAATCTCCAAATATTATCAACTTTTGTAGCTGTGATTCCAGATTTTAGAGAAACTAACGGACGGACTCCCATTCCGTAGTCGCCATAGTAGATGCCGAGTACAACACCATCGATATGCACACTAAGCGGGCATCCCCCAAAGCTACTAGAACTTGGAGACGCCAACCAATAACCACAACAAGTATCTACACTTGCTTGACGTGGAAAATATAAGGTATCATCATAGGCGACTAAGTTCCCACAGTCAACTAAATTATAAGAAGCATCTGTTGTTCTTTCTGTATTTCCTACACAATATCCCCTCGTATTTGTATTGGTATACAATGGGTCATAACCTTTTGCATTATGGCTTGCTACCCACATCTCTAGAGTTGATCCACCTATGGCGTAATCTGCATAGTTGCTATCTACAAATCCATCCCAATTATTGGTATTTAATAAGGTAGAGATGCATCGGACTTTTTCATCTGAACTATAATCTGTCCAACTTTGCTAAAATAAACCCTCTTTATTAAACTTTTTTGTCTAATAATTTGGGTTCACTTCAATTATTTTTTACAATTCATCTTTCATACATGTGAAAATTTTATAACTTACTAAATTGTTACGACAAGTGCATTTAAGTTATTTATCCTTATATACTTCCTAATTGTGGATCCATAGAAAGCGTTATCGTCGGATTTACCACTGCTTCATGTGTGGTTGTAATTAGTTTTTTCTTTCTTGTTTTCTTTTCATTTAAACTTAACAAATCTGTTAATTGTTTCTGCTGTTTTTTACCAAAAAATGAATAGATTTCTTTTTCATTTTTTTGAACTATCCCCTTTACCTTTTTATTCATTTGCCTTAACTCTTTCTTTAATTGTTCCCCCATATTTTCTAATTTAGAAGCATCCGCATAAGCTGTTAACAGAATTTTTGTCAAATAATATTCATTATATTTCCTTAATTCTTTATATTTTTTTTCTATATAATCATATCTATTATTCACAAGTTCCATATAATCTAAAATGGTTTGTTCTGTATTGTGATTCACAATACTATCCTCCCTATTAAAATAATAATACTCTGGTTCTCCAGTTACTACTATTTTATTACATTTTTCCAAAAGATAGAAAGTAGTCCCTATATCTTCATATTTTTTACCTACAGGATATACAACATCATGAAACACTTCTCTTTTATATAATTTATTCCATGCATAACTTTGGATTTTTTTATCTAATAATATTTCTCTTAATATTTGTATTTTATTATATTCCTGGATACCTTTATTGGCATTTTTTATTTTGTTTTCTTCTGCTATCACATTATAGAAATTGCAAATACACACATCTGCCTTTTTTTCCGTTATAATTTGATACATGTGTTCATACATGTGTTTATCTATCCAATCATCACTGTCTACAAATCCTATATATCTTCCTTTTGCCTTACTAATACCTAAATTTCTAGCAACAGAAAGCCCCTCGTTTTCTTTATGTATTACTTCTATTCTACTATCTAACTTAGCATAGTGATCACATATTTTTCCACAATTATCTGGTGAACCATCATCTATTATGATTATTTGTAAATTTTGATATGTTTGATGTATTACACTTTGCAAGCATCTCTCCAAATATTGCTCCACTTTATATACTGGAACAATAATAGAAATTAAATCTTTCTTCACATACATATTATTCGCCTCCTAAATATTTTATATCCGCTAACCTTACTATATTAAATTTATCTTTTTCGTACTCTAGTTCATTAATTGCTACATTATGTTGGCAATATATTTCTCTCTCGTGACAAAATGCAACATCTGTAATCTTTCTTAGAAAAGCTTCTATGGCTACTCCATGTGAACATATTAATATATTTTTCCCTTCATTATCTTGTGCTATCTTTAGAATGCATTGATACATTCTTTCCGCTACTTTTTCCATTGTTTCTTGTCCTGGTATTCCATAAATTTCATTTATTTTATTTTGCGTCTTTTTTATGTTAGGATTGATACGATTTACTTCTTCCCATTTCCAACCATCATATTCCCCAAAAAACATTTCTGATAAATCTTCTTCTATTTCTATCGGAACTTTATTTCTTCTAGCTAATGGTTCTATTGTTTTTATTGCTCTTTTTGATGGGCTAGAATAGACTTTCTGAAAGATGACGTTTTTTAATTCTTGTGTTAACTTTTCTATCAAAATTCTTCCTCTTGGTGTTATTTCATAATCATGTCTCCCAGTTAATCTTTGTTCTATATTACCTACTGTTTCTGTGTGTCTAACTATTATTATTGCTGTTTTCATTATTAAAAAAACTCCTATATTTATATTCTCGTTTTGGTAATAATTTGATAGGTCCTCCATTTTCTAGTGCTTGCAAAATTGCTCCTATCCTCTTTGGGATGGATTCATTTTCATTTTCGATAAAACTTAATAAGTATGGTTTATATTCTTCTGGCGTAATAGCATACAAATCCATTACTTCGGCAAGCATACGATACCAATCAGAACATTTTTTTACAGAAGGTTTAGACATTACGCTTCCTTCTCTATTTCTATAATATTTAAACACTTCTATGTTGGCATATTTTGTATTTTGAGATAAAATAGTGGCTTTGATAGAATAGATTTCATCTTCATAATACATTCCTTCTACAAACTTCATATTATTTTGGATTAAAAATTCTCTTCTCCAACACTTACTGGATACAGAAAAGGTTACATCACATAATAAACGTGCCTTTTTTGTAGAATTTTCTTTTGTAGAAACTCTTACCTTATTTCCCTGTCCTACATCTTCATATCCCAAAAAAAGAATTTCAGGTTCTTCATTTCCAATTACTTCATCTATTTTTCTTAATGTTTCATTATTATATAAAGTGTCATCTCCATCTAAAAATATAATATATTCTCCTTTTGCCTCTTTCAATGCAATATTTCTGGGAGCACCTGCTGTCCCAGAATTTTTTTCTGTTTTTAAAAGTTTTAGTTTACCATTTTTTATTTTTTCTATTTCTTTTACTGTATTATCTGTGGAACAATCATCCACTACTAGTACCTCATAGTTTTCAAAACTTTGATTCGTTACACTCTGTATTGCTCTTCCTATATATTTTTCTACATTATAAGCAGGAATAATTACACTAAATCTTATCTCTTCCTTATTCAATTTCTTTCTCTCCTTTTATTATTTTTTGTAATGATTTTATAGCGAAATCATTATTATATTTTTCAAATTTTGTACTTATAAGATATGGAATTTGTTTTTCTACTTCGTTTATGTTATTTACATATTTTATATAATCCAAATGTTTCAATGTTTCATAAGTTGCTTCTACTTTATGATTATAATTTTTTAAAGCAATACACGGTGTGCTAGTAAAAAAAAAAAAAAAAATAAAAAATGGTAAA
>CALXAQ010000053.1 GCA_944386335.1 uncultured Clostridia bacterium
GCTTTGGTAATTCTAGTTTGACATCTGTAACCGTTCCTAGTAGCGTTACTAAAATTGGATATGGACCATTTGATACTTGCAGGAGTTTAACTAAGGCAGTAATACAAGCAAAAATTAAAGTTTTGGAATATCGTTTCTTTGCAGAATGTGAAAAATTATCAAGTGTCACACTAAGTAATTCCATAGAAGAGTTAGACTCTAGAACATTTTATAATTGTACATCATTAACGAGTATCACACTTCCTAGTAATTTAAAAACAATTTCGTATAGTTTTTTAGGATGTACTAATTTGAAGAAAGTAATTATACCAGCCGGTGTTACTTCCATCGTATCAGGGGCCTTTGAAGAAGGTACACAAATAGATATATCCAAAACAAAATTACAACAATTAGAGGATGGTACTTATGTAGTAGCTTACGACGTATATCTTACAGGTACTTTTGATTACGAAAAAGCCTACGAAGTATTAGATATTGTAAATCAAGAAAGAACTAAAGTAGGATTATCTGCCGTGCAGATGGATAAAGAATTGTTAGATGCTGCTATGGAAAGAGCAAAAGAAACAGCCTTATATTTTGATCATACAAGACCAGTGGGATTAGATTGTTTTTCTATATGTGATAAAATGAGTGCAGAAAATATTACTGCAGGACTTTCTACCGCAAAAGGTGCTATGGAAGCCTGGATGGACTCTCCTGGTCATAAGGCGAATATTTTGACTGCTAGCAGGAAAAGTATAGGGGTAGGTTGTTATTATAGTAATGGTATTCATTATTGGGTACAATGTTTTTCTTCTGAAGAACCACAAACAGTTTCTAAACCTGCCAATAAAACAGAAAAACAAAAAATTAAAACAACGGAAAGTGTTATTGATTTAATACAGCCATCTAATAAAAATGTAGATGTAACGGTAGGAAAGAATAAGACAATAGATAAGATAGGTACTATTAATACTGGATGGCAAATGGTATATGTAAAATTGGAACCAGAAAGTTTTACATGGAGTAGTGGAAATAAAAATATAGCAACAGTAAATAATAAAGGACAAATAACAGGAGTTAGTACAGGAACTACTACAGTACAAGCAAGTATAGGTAGCAAAAAGGTTACTTACCAAGTAAGCGTAAATTTACCATTTACAGATGTACCAAAACAACAATGGTACTATAATACAGTAAGTTATTGCTATTCTCATGGCATTATAACAGGAACAACAGATACCACTTTTTCACCAAATGAAAATCTATCTAGAGCAATGCTAGTAACTATTCTTTGGAGAATGGCAGGAACACCAAGTGCAAAAACAAGCAATGCTTTTCCAGATGTAAAAGAAGGAATATGGTATACCAATGCTATTAAATGGGCAACAGGAGAAAAAATAGTTAGTGGATATGATAATGGAAAATTTGGACCAAATGATAATGTTACAAGAGAGCAGTTAGCCGTTATGCTAAGAAACTATGCCAATTATAAAAAGAAAAATACCAATAGCAATACAAGTTTAAGTAAATATAGTGATAATGCAAAAGTATCTAGTTGGGCAAAGTCTGCTATGCAATGGGCAGTAGGCAAAAAAATTGTTAGCGGAAAAAATAATGGTACTAGCTTAGATCCAAAAGGAAATGCAACAAGAGCAGAAGCGGCTGCTATGGTAAACAATTATATTGTAAATGTAAAATAAAAGGGGAGATTTGTGTGAAAAAAGAAAAAATATATTATAAAAAAATAATTGCTTTTTTTCTAATAGTGATGTTATTTTTTAGTATAACAGCTTCATCTTTTGCAGCAGAATCAGATAAAAAACAAATCAATGTATTAACAAAATTTAGTATTACTTCTCTAGAAGGTTTTGTAAGCCAAATTTATGATAAAGATGTATCTGTAGAATTTTTCCAATATGAAGATACAGAAAATAATATCCCTTATGTAGATGTTTTTTGCGTTAGTAGTGAACACAATGGGGAGTATCCTTCTATAGATGAAAATGGATTAGATGAGTTTGAAGCAGATCTAAAAAAAGAGATGAGTCAAATTAGTATGCGTATTATTACAAAGGAAATAATAGAAGTAAATGGCTATAAAGGATTTAAAATTCGATATGAACAAGATTCTTATACACCAGAAGGAGAACTAATTTCAAACTATTATTTTGGAGAAGACTATCAATTTATAACAGATCATTATATTATTGAAATAAGAGTATGGACTAAAGAAAATGCATACTTAGATACAGCACAAAAAGAAGAAATCATACAATCTTTAAAAATACATGATACTACCAACATTTATACTACAGGATTACCTTTTTCTGATGTAAAAATGAGTATGTGGTATTATCCAGTAGTGAAATATTGTTATCAAAATCATCTAATAGAGGGAACCACAGATACTACTTTTGCACCAAATGAAAATTTGTCTAGAGCGATGCTAGTAACTATTCTTTGGAGAATGGCAGGAACGCCAGGTGCAAAAACTAGCAATGCTTTTCCAGATGTAAAAGAAGGAATATGGTATACCAATGCTATTAAATGGGCAACAGCAGAAAAAATAGTTAGCGGATATGATAATGGAAAATTTGGACCAAGCGATAGTATTACAAGAGAACAATTAGCAGTAATTTTAAGAAATTATGCAAATTACAAGAAAAAGAACACAAATAGTAGTACAAGTTTAAATCAGTATCAAGACGCCACAAAAATATCTAGTTGGGCAAAATCGGCTATGCAATGGGCAGTAGGAAAGAAAATTGTTAGTGGAAAAAATAATGGAACAAGTTTAGATCCAAAAGGAACAGCCACAAGAGCAGAAGCGGCAGCCATGATAAATAATTATGTGGTAAATGTAAAATAAAAGGAGGTTTTAATAAAAATGAAAAAGAAAATAGTATGGGGAATAGGAATTTTGCTATGCATTATTTTACTAGCTATTATATGCCCTAATAAAGTAGAAGCAGCAATTACATATAATGATGAGATTAGCTATGAGGAAAATTATGATGGGACAATTAAGGTACGTGCAGCAGGAGAATATATTGAAAGTGCTACCATTCCAAGTAGCATTAATGGAAAGCCAGTAACGGAAATTGATTATGCAGGATTTCAAAATTGTAAATATTTAAAAACAGTTACATTACCTAGTACAATTCAAGAAATAGGTTCTTACGCTTTTGAGGGATGCACTTCTCTTACAAGTATTAATATTCCATCACAAGTAAAAACAATGCCATACTGGGGATTTCAAAATTGTTCTTCACTAAAAAGTATAAATCTTTCTGATGTAACAAAAATAGAACCATATGCTTTTAATGGATGTTCTAGTTTGAGTTCTGTTACTTTTTCTAGCAATTTACAATCTATTGGAGACGGGGCATTTAAAGATACTACAGCACTAAAAACAGTAAATCTACCATCTAAGTTAACCTATTTAGGAGATTCTACTTTTCAAGCTAGTGGGTTAACTAGTATTACAATACCCGCAAGTGTAACAGAAATGCCAAGTAACTACGGTGCATTTGAAGATTGTAAATCATTGAAAACAGCAACAATTAATGCATCTGCTGAAGAACTTCCAGGAAATCTATTTAAAAATTGTACAGCTCTAACAACAGTTAAATTTTCAACTAATAGCCCAATTACTAAATTTAGTGGAGGAACATTTGAAGGATGTACCTCTCTTACAAGTGTAACATTACCATCTAAATTAACTAATATCAGTAGAGGCTGTTTTAAAGATTGTACCTCACTTAAAAGTATAACCATACCAGATACAGTAGAGCGCATAGAAAGGTATGCTTTTGACGGATGTACAGGAATCACTACTATAAAATTACCATACAATGTAAAAGAAATAGGAGTTTATGCATTTTCAGCTTGTTCTAATTTAAAAAGCATTTATTTTACAAAAGCTATACAAGAAATTGATGATTGGGCATTTTATGGAGATACTACATCAAAATCCATAAGATTTTATGGATATGCAGGTACAGCAGCAAAATATTTTGCACAAGAAAAGGGATATAGCTTTACAGAATTGACGCCAGTAAGTTCCATAAATATATCTGGAACAAAATCTGTATTAAAAGGAAAAACTAGCACATTAAAAGCGAGCGTATCGCCAAGTGGAGCTTATAATAAAACAGTGAAATGGTCTAGTAGTAATAGTTCTATAGCAACCATATCCTCTTCAGGTGTGGTTACAGGAAAAGCAGGAGGAACAGCAACTATTACAGCTATGGCAACAGATGGAACAGGAGTAAAAGGTACTTATACAATAACAGTGAAAATGACAGAACTACCTTTTAGAGATGTGGATGTAGATGATTGGTTTTATAATGTAGTAAAATATAATTATCAAAAAGAACTAATTACAGGAACAACAGGTACAACCTTTAGTCCAAATGATAAATTATCCAGATCCATGCTTGCAACTATTATATGGAGAATGGAAGGTGCTAAAAAGGTAAGTAATGGAAAGAATTTCCCAGATGTAAAGCAAGGAATATGGTATACAAATGCAATAAAATGGATTACTAGTCAAAAAATTATGAGTGGTTATGATAACGGAAAGTTTGGACCAAATGATAGTATTACAAGAGAGCAACTAGCTGTAACTTTAAGAAACTATGCAAATTATAAAAAGAAAAATACAAATAGTACAACGAGTTTAAGCAAATACAAAGATAGCATAAAAGTATCTAGTTGGGCTAAAACTGCTATGCAATGGGCAGTAGGAAAGAAAATCGTTAGTGGAAAAAATAATGGAACAACACTAGATCCAAAAGGAACAGCAACAAGAGC
>CALXAQ010000054.1 GCA_944386335.1 uncultured Clostridia bacterium
GTTGATATTTATTTCAATTTTAAACCACTACAAGAAATGAAAGAAAAATTAAATTTTATATGTGCTAGAAAAAGTTATGAGAAAAAAGTAGGATAGAAAAAATGTCCACAACTGCAATACACACATGGAGCAATTTGGGCAATTATTGCTTTTAGTATGTTAGGATTTGGAGATAAGGCATTAGAATTATTTAGAATGATAAATCCCATAGAACACGCAAGAAATAAAGAGATGGCATTAAAATATAAAGTAGAGCCATATGTAATAGCAGCAGATATTTATTCTAGAGGGAATTTAGCAGGACGCGGTGGTTGGACATGGTATACAGGTTCAGCAAGTTGGATGCAAGTGGCAGGAATGGAATATATATTGGGACTAAAAATAGAAAACAATATTTTAAAGATTCAACCATGTATACCAAGAGAGTGGAAGGAATATAAAATAGACTATCGCTATGGAGATAGTATTTATCATATAAAAGTAGAAAATCCAAATGGAAAAAACTCAGTAAAAGAAAATATACAAACAAATGGAGAAGTAGAAAAATTCTACGTAAATGGTGTAGAAAAAAAAGAAAAACAAGTAAAATTATCTAAAGCAGGAGGTGTTTATGAAATAAGAGTTGAACTTTAGGGACGTTCCTTAAAGTTCATTCTTTTTAAGAAAAAATACTTGTGTTAAGACAGAGAATGTGATATAAATAGTACAAAAGTATTAAGTCATAACAGAAAGGACGGACTTTCTATGAATGAAAATGAAGAAAATAAAAAAGTAGTACTAATCGTGGATGACGAGCAAACGATTGTAGATATGCTTCGCTATAATTTGGAAAAAGAAGGATATAAAACATTGGAAGCCAACGATGGAGAAACAGCAGTAGAAATGACGCTAGAGAAAAAACCAAATTTAGTTTTATTAGATATTATGCTTCCAAAAATGGATGGATTAACGGTTTGCAAAAGAATTCGTCAAACTTTAAATGTTCCTATTTTAATGATATCTGCTAAGGATGAGGAAATAGATAAAATATTAGGATTAGAATTTGGAGCAGATGACTATATTACTAAACCATTTAGTGTAAGAGAATTGATGGCAAGAGTAAAAGCAAATTTACGTAAAGCAGAAATAACGGAAAAAGAAAGATCAGAAACAAAAGAAGAAAAAGAACAGGAAGAGGAGAAAAATAATATAATTGTAGTAGGAGATTTAAGCTTGGATTTAAATAGATTTGAAGTAAAAGTAAGAGGAGAAGTGATAGATTTAACATTAAGAGAGTTCGAAGTACTAAAATATTTAGCCAATCAACCAGGACAAGTAGTTACTAGAGAGATATTATTAGAAAAGGTTTGGGGATATGAATATTATGGAGATATAAGAACAGTAGATGTAACGGTTAGAAGAATTAGAGAAAAAATAGAAAAAGATACTTCTAATCCAAAAATTTTGATCACAAAAAGAGGCGTTGGTTATTATATAGCTTCTAAATAATAAAAAGAAGAGTATGCCTTTAGGGATTTCCATAAAGGCATATTTTTCGATAAAAGAAGGGAAAAAAGATGTTAAAAAATGTACAGTTTAAGATAATTTTATTGTTTTCTATTTTAGGAATATTTCTTATTTTAGGAATGGGACTTTTAGGAATGGTAAATATGAAAGAATTACTTTTACAAGAAGAGACTTTACAAAATAGTGTACAAGTATTCCAAATACAAACACAAATACAAAGTATAGGAATAGTAACAATAATCTTATTGTTATTATATGGAATAGCAGCTATTATAATTAGTTTGTTTATGTCTCAATCTATTTTAAACCCTCTTTCTAAAATAATGAAGTCGACTCCTAGAATTACAGAGGGTAAATCTAAAAGGACAAAAAAGCAAAAGGAAGTGGACGAAATTACAAATGCTTTTGATAGAATTCATAATGAAGTGCAAGAAAACTTAAATGAAGTGCAAAGGCAGAAAAAGCAAATTGAAACTATTTTATTACATATGACAGATGGAATTATTGCCTTTAATATGGAAGGAAAAATTACACATATTAATCCTGCTGCTACAGAAATGTTACAGCTAACGCAAAATGATAATTCTTTTAACAAAATATTTGAAAAATTACATATAGATATCAATTTAGAGAAAACTATTTATTTAGAGGATTGGACATCATCTGAACAGCGTATTCATGTAGGAGATAGATATTTAAATATTTTATTTGCTTCTTTTAAGGATGAAAAAGATAGACCTTCTGGAGTAATGGCAGTCATACAAGATATTACAGAACATGTAAAATTAGATAATATGAGAAAAGAATTTGTGGCAGATGTATCACATGAACTGAAAACACCAATTACTTCTATTATGGGATATGCAGATACCTTATTAGAAGGAGAGTATGATAAAGAAACACAGGATAAATTTTTAAATGTTATTGCAGGAGAAGCAAGAAGAATGGCAAAGCTAGTATCTGATTTGTTAACACTTTCACGTTATGATAATAATAAAGCAAAACAAAGAAGAGAAAAATTTGATTTAGGAAGTTTGGTAAAGCGATGCCAAGAAAAATTGCAATTAGAAATTAATCGAAAAAATCATCATGTAGAATGTTTTGTAACAGCAAATGTTCCACCCGTATATGCAGATAAAGATGGGATAGAAAGAGTGATATTAAATATATTAACGAATAGTATTAAGTACACACCAGAAGGAGGGATTATCAAAATTTATGTAGGATTTGTTTATAATGATGCTTACATAAAGGTAATTGATAATGGAATAGGTATCCCAGAGGAAGATTTAAACCGTATTTTTGAAAGATTTTATCGTGTAGATAAGGCAAGAACGAGAGAAATGGGAGGAACAGGATTAGGATTATCTATTGCAAAAGAAATTTTAGACCAAAATCATGGTAGTATTGACATTAAAAGTGAAAAAGATAAAGGAACAGAAGTCGTTATTCGTATTCCTACAAAATAGCATAATTTTGGTAGACAGAAAAAGAAAAAAAGTGTATAATAAGGTAGATAAAAAAGAGAGGAAGAGGACTAAGGGTTTATGAGTGATAAAACAAAAAATATATTAGAATGGATTGCTTGTTTTGTAATTGCCATTGTTTTGGCTTTACTAATTCGTTTTTATATAGGAACACCTACAGTAGTGAAACAACCATCTATGTATCCTACATTAAAACAGGGGCAAAGACTAATTTTAAATAGAATGGTAAGAACTTTTCATGAGATTCCAGAAAGAGGAGATATTATTACTTTTGAAGCACCGAGCAATTCTTATGCCACTTCTGTTCGTGCAGAATATGATAAAGAGTCAAATAATATTTTTTCAAGTTTTGTTTATTATGTTTTAGAGATAGGAAAGAAAAGTTATATAAAAAGAGTAATTGCTCTTCCAGGGGAGCAAGTAAAAATAGAAGATGGAAAAGTGTATATTAATGGGGAACTATTAGAAGAAGATTATTTGCAAGAAGGAGTAGTTACAGATAGTAAAAATCCCTATTTAACAGAATTTACTGTACCAGATGATTGTGTATTCGCAATGGGAGATAATAGAGAACAAAGTTCTGATTGTAGGAGTTTTGGATGTATTCCACTAGAAAAAATAGAAAGTAAGGTGTGGATACGTTTCTGGCCATTTGACTTATGGGGAGAAGTAAAATAGGCTATGAAGGAGATGAGTAAAAGTGCAAGAACTAATTGGTAATGAATCTAGGAAAGAAACTTTGCAAAATATGATAAAACATCACAAAGTAACACATAGTTATCTATTTTATGGTATAGAGGGAATAGGAAAAACAATATTTGCAAGAGAATTTGCAAAAGCATTATTATGTGAGGAACAGCAAGACAAACCATGTGAAAAATGTAGTTCTTGTAGAACTTTTGCAGAAAATAATCATCCAGACTTTATGCAAATAGAACCAGATGGAAAAACAATTAAAATTGAACAAATACGTTATTTGCAAGAAAAGATAGCAGAAAAACCGATACATTCAAATTATAAAATCTATATCATAAAAGATGCAGATACTATGACGAAAGAAGCACAAAATAGCCTGTTAAAGACATTAGAAGAGCCGCCATCTTATGCTATTTTAATATTAGTAGCAAGTAACGAAAATAAATTATTAAATACAATTTTATCAAGATGTGTAAAAATTTCATTTATGCCAATAGAAGATGCTTTGTTAAAGGAATATATGCAAAAGCATTATCAAATAACTTTATCTGAAAATGAACTAGTTGTTTGTGCGGGTAGCATAGCAAAGGCTATTACTATGCAAGAATTAATAACGCAGTACAGACAGCTAGAAGATATTCTTCAAAATATAGAAACAAAAGATTTATTAACAATATTAAAAGAAAGCGAATTTTTATATAAAGAAAAAGAACACATATTAGATTTATTAGATTATATGCTAGTAGTACTTTACTATACAAAAGATAGACAAAAAAGAAATGCAATTTATTATGTAGAGGATACTAAACAGAGATTGCTTTCCAATAGTAATTATGATATGACAATAGATTATTTATGGATAAGAATATGGGAGGAAATTCATGAAAAATATAGTAGGTGTTAGATTTAAAAAGCCAGGGAAAATTTATTTTTTTGACCCAGGAAATTTGAGACTTAGCACAAAAGATTTTGTTATTGTAGAAACACTGCAAGGAGAAGAATATGGAAAAGTGATGATAACAAACAGACAAATTCCAGAAGAAAAACTAGAAAAACCGCTAAAAAGAGTACTTCGCATTGCTACCTATAAAGATAGAAAGCATTATGAAGAAAATAAAAGAAAAGAGAAGGAAGCTTTTGCTATATGTGAAAAAAAAATAAAAGAACATAAATTGGAAATGACATTAGTAGATGTAGAGTTTAAATTTGACAATAGTAAAGTATTGTTTTATTTTACAGCTGATGGAAGAATTGATTTTAGAGAATTGGTAAAAGATTTAGCTGCCATATTTAAAACTAGAATAGAATTAAGACAAATTGGCGTGAGAGATGAAGTAAAAAGAATTGGTGGTAATGGAGTATGTGGAAGAGAACTTTGTTGTTGTTCTTTTTTAGGAAATTTTGAAACAGTTTCGATTAAAATGGCAAAAGAACAAAATTTATCTTTAAATCCATCTAAAATTTCGGGAAATTGTGGAAGATTGATGTGTTGTTTAAAATATGAGCAAGAGGCGTATGAAGAAAAGTTAAAACATCTTCCTAAAATAGGAGCTATTGTGAAAACACCAGAAGGAGAAGGTACAGTAGAAAATGTAGAAACTCTAAAAGAAAAAATAAGAGTTAAACTAAAGGATGATACAGGAGAATTTTATTATAAGAAATATGATGCAAAAGAAGTAAGTATTATAAAAAATATGGAAGAAGAAATTATAGATCCAGAAGAAGAAGAACATCTGCAGGAATTAGAAGAATTAGAAAATTTAGAAAAATTAGAGAAGGATACAAGAATAGAAGATGAAATAGAATAAAAGCAATAAATAAACCATGCAAATAAACGTAGTATAGAAAGGTGGTGATAGAAATGGCATATAGAATAACAGAAAAATGTATTAAATGTGGAGCATGTGCAGCAGAATGCCCAGTAGGATGTATTTCAGAGGGAGAAGATAAATATGTAATTGATCCAGATAAATGTATTGGTTGTGGTTCTTGCTTTGCAGTATGTCCAGTAGATGCACCAGAAGAAGAATAAAGAGAAAAGATAGTAAAAAAAGAACTCAGGTTACTATTAAAAGTAGCTTGGGTTCTTTTTTATGTAATGAGAAATTTTTCCGAAATACCTATTACATAAAAACGCATTCCACAGAAAAAGACGTGGACTTTACACTGTTATAAATAGCAACAAAGCTATTAATATTTACTTATGTTCTAGGAGACCAAAATAGGAAAAGTTTTTACAAAAAAATAATTATAAAGATACATAAAATAAATTGAAAGAAAATAGGAAAAATAGGAAAATAAAACTAAAGAAAAAGTATTTATATTAACTGAAAGGTAATATATAATATAAATAGAATAAAAAGTACAAAAGAAAGAGGAGACAAGAATGAAACAAGAAACAGGTATTACATTGGTGACTTTAGTAGTAACTATTATTGTCTTAATTATTTTAGCAGGAGTGAGCATCAATACATTAATAGGAGATAATGGAATTATTACAAAAACAAAGCAAGCAAGAGAGAATATTATTTATGCAGGACAAGAAGAACAAGAACAACTAAATCAGTTATTTTGGGAAATGGATCAAGAAGGAATTTATACAGAAGATGAAGAAGATGCCAAAAAGGACCAAATGATAGAATTATTGCAAAAACAAGTAGAGGAATTGAAAGAACAGATAGCAAACTTACAACAGGAAAATACAGAATTACAAGAGCAAGTAGCTAACTTAAATGCAAAAATAGAAGAATTAAATAAACAAATAGCAGATTTAAGAGCAGAAATAGCCCAAAAAGATATGGAAATAGCGGATTTAAAAAAAGAAGTAGCTACGAAACAAGAAACAATAAATAACTTGCAAAGTCAATTAGATACTATAAATAGTCAACTAGCTCAAACGAATGCAACAGCGGCACAAATTTTAAAAAATTATAAAGCATATAGTAAAGGCCAATTAGTAACAGGAACAATGGCAAATAATGGAGCAGTAAGCAAAACACTTAATGCAGGACAAAGCTATACCATACCAGCGGGATATCATAATGGAAGTGGAAAAGTAACAGC
>CALXAQ010000055.1 GCA_944386335.1 uncultured Clostridia bacterium
CAATGGCTTGCCATTCCATATCCAAGGCTTTAGTTGAAAACTCTTGATTTCCAAAACCATTTTTTTCCTTTAAGCTTACATAGGTTTCTTCTCTATGAGTATATGGCACTTCATGTCCCAATTCTAAGATGCCCTCCTCATATAAGTCTACTAGTTTCCGGTTTCTTAATTCCTTGCTTTGCCTAATTGCGTTTAACATTTTTCTTCCTCCTTTTATTTTAGGTAATAATTATACCTAGTTTCTTTCTACAGGTTTCTTACTAGATATTTTACCATAATCTTATATTTATGTAAAGCGTATTTGTTGTTTTTATTTTATCACAAATCTCTATGAATTATAGTTTATAGTAATACTTCCTAACAAAAAATTAGCAAATATAAAGTATTTGCTAACTATTCATCTTTCAAATATTTTTCCCAATCCATAAAAGCATGGCCTATTCTTACTATTAATACTTTAGAATTTTTATCATCTACTATATAAAATACTATATAATTTCTCACATTAATCTTTCTAATATTTTTATGCCCAGTTAAATCTTCACTTAAAATAGGCATACTCCCTGCAATATTCTCTAAATTTTTCAATTCCTGCTTAAATAAAATTTTATATTTGTCTGCTATAATATCTCCTGCTAAACTAAATCGTAGATATGAAATAATATTTTCTAAATCTTGTTCAGCAGTTTCTGAAATTTCAACTTCATATTTTTTCATGATATTTCTCCATTCTTATATATTATCAATTTTAGCAAATGCTTCATCTAAAGAAATTACTCTATTTGTTTTTATATCATCTAAACCTTTCTGTAGTTTTTCCTTTAAATCCTTTTTACTTTTTATTGTTACTCTATCTGGAGCTTCCGCATCTATATATGATAATTTTAAATATTCTATAAAATTGATAACTTGGTTCGTTAGTTCTTCTGGTAATGTTTCAATTTCGTTATATAATTTTTGTTTTTCTATTGACATATTTATAACCTCCATAAATCAATTTATATTATTATACCATCTTTTCTTTCTAAAATCTATGAATTTCAAAAATTTTTTAAATTATTAAAATTTTTAATTTCATCTGTTTTTTTCTATAAATAGCAAATAGGCCACAATGTGACCTATTTTTTAATGTTAAACTAACTATTTAATTAATTTTTTTATCTGTCTTATAATTTCTTCTTCCTCCTGTCTTTTTACTTCTAATTGTTTTAAAAGATTTTCAAGTCTTAGCCTAGTAGTTCCTTTTGTTTCAGGTCCACTTTTTGATTGAAAAGAAAATTTATCTTTACCCGATATATTTTCTTTTCTACCTAATAAACTATTAAATGTTTCGTTAGGCTTTAGATATAAGATGGGGCGCACAGCCAAACTGATATTTTCTTCGAGGCCATACGAATAGAATAAGCTGTAGGTAACACTAAAAGCATAACCATAAATCACAGCTCCCGGACCAAAGATAGCATAGCCACTATTCATAAGGACTCCTGGAGAGGCTAGAAAATAATTAATATTTCTACAAACAATGTCCCTTTCTTTTTCTTTTCCAATTATAGAAGCAATTTTATACCAATAATATGTTTCAATTATTTGTTTTTTTTGTGTTTCTTCTCCTGCTAAATACCCCTCTGGTGTATAGAACTCTTTATCAAAAAAATTTTTTCTTAGAAAATCAATATTTTCATTAATATTTTCGCTATATCCTTTTTGATAAATTATTCTTTTCTCTTCATCTACTACGACCCCCAACAATTTATTCACGTCTTCAATTGTTATGCTTCGGCCTTTTAAAGCTCCATCTCCTGTTGCAAAAAGACTGCATATTTTATGCATTTCATCAATGCCATATACACATCCTCTTGCTCCCCGAAGTGTAACATTAAAAACTGGTTCTTTAGCAATAAGTTTTATACACTTATTACTATCAACAGTTTCTACTCCAATGGTTTGCCATTTCATATCCAATCCTTTACTTGAAAAAAACTCTTGCTCTGCAAAACCATTTTTTTCTTTAACGCTTACATAGCTTTTTTCTTCATGAATATATGGCACCTCATCTCCTAATTCTAAAATGCCTTCCTCATATAAGTCTACTAGTCTCCGGTTTCTTAATTCTTCACTTTGCCTAATTTCGTTTAACATTTCTTTTCCTCCTTTTATTTTAGGTAATAGTTATACCTAGTTTCTTTATGCAAGTTTCTTGCTAGATATTTTATCATAATTTTATATTTATGTAAAGCATATCTGTTATTTTTGTTCAGCTTCAGAAAATTCACTAGTACTTTTTTAAAGTCCATTTTTTCAGGCATTCTTCCCAAGTTCATATTTTCATCTCCAGAACAAATAAAAATTTATATTTTATTCTATAGTTTATTTTACACTTTATCCTACACTTTATTCTGCACTTTATTCTATACATTATTCTTTATTTTGTTAAATTTTATAGAATTTAACAGTAATCTTCATTTGTAATTTGTAAGGATGATTACAAATCTAAACTATTTTCATTTAACAAAAAATCTTCTAAACTTATTATTAAAATTCCTTCTTCATTTCTCCAAAGATTTATATCATCTTTAACAACAATTATTTTTTTAAAACTATCATCTATATTAATCAAGGATTT
>CALXAQ010000056.1 GCA_944386335.1 uncultured Clostridia bacterium
CATGAAAATCCACAAATTTATAAAGAATGTGTTATTACAGTAGTTAGAAAAATGGAAGATTCAGAAATTCATTTTGAAAATCCATTAAAGGTAAATCATTTTGAAGTAACAGGGATAGAAGAAAACAGTACTGTAAGAGATATAAAAGATAAAATAGTTACCAAGTTAAAGATAGAGATTGTAAATAAAAACAATGAAATAATGCAAGATGCTGAAATAGTAGGCACAGGTAATAAAATACAAATCAAAGAAAATGGAAATTTACTAAGGGAGTATAAAATTATTTTATATGGAGATGCCAATGGAGATGGAAAAATTAATAGTGTGGATTTATTAGTATTACAGAGGCATATATTAGAAATAGATAGATTAGAAGAGATTTATCAAAAAGCTTGCAATATAAAGAAGGATGGTAAAAAACCAAGTTCTGCAGATTTATTATTCATACAAAGACATATTTTAAATATAAAAAAAATTGAGCAATAAAAAGTTAGATAAAAAAATCAGAAAGGAAATAAAATGAAATTAAAAAGAAATTTGTTGCGAATAGGAATTATTTGCTTTATAACCATAATGTTGTTTTCTATGTATCTATTTTCGGAAGCAACAACACAAGTGTATTTAGAAACAACTACTAATTTGGCACAAAAGGGAGAAGAAATAGAAGTTATAGTTCGAATGAGAGAAAATAAAACAGTTGCTTTTAATGGCTATCTTTCCTTTGATTCTAATAAAGTAGAATATATATCTGGCCTGGAAATGGTAAATGTACAGGAAAATCGAGTGCTTTTTGTTTGGTATGATACAACAGGACGAAAACAAGCAAAAGATGAAGAGATAGCTAGATTTCGTTTTCATGTAAAAGAAGAAGGAATTGCAAATTTTAGTATACAAGGAGATTTTTATGACCAAACAGGAGAAAAAATAGAAGTAGAAACTATAGGAACACAGCTAAGAATAGGGGAAGAAGAAAAAAGTGTATTGCAACAAGAAGAAATAACAAAAACAAATAATACAGATAGCACAAATGCAAATTTGCAGACACTCAGAATAGATAAAGAAGGAATGATTCCACAATTTGATACTAATGTGACACAATACTATCTAACTGTGGGAGAAGAAATAAAAGAAATAGAAGTACTTGCCACACCACAAAATACAAGTGCAAAAGTAAATGTGACAGGAAATACAAATTTAAAAGAAGGAATAAATAAAGTCATAGTAGAAGTAACTGCAGAGGATAATAGTACTAAGAAAGAATATAGTATAGAGGTGAGTAGAACTAAGGATATAGCATCCGCTAATACTAATTTAGAAACTTTAGCAATAGAAGGATCTATGTTAGAACCAGCATTTGATAATACAATTGTAAAATATAAGACAGAAATTCCAAAAGGTACAAATTTTTTAAATATATTAGCTATTCCAGAAAACGAAAAAGCAAGTGTTAGTATAGAAGGAAAAGAAAACATACAAGAAGGGGATAATTTGATAAAAGTAATAGTAATAGCACCAGACAAGTTAACGAAAAAGATAGTAGAAATTATAGTGCATAAAAGAAATGAAAAAGAGGAAACTATTTATCAACAAGAAAGAATAGAGGAACAAAAAGCATTAGAAGAGGCATACAAAATAGAAAAGACATCTGTAGAAACGGAAGAACAAAAGAAAAAACAACTAGAAGAAGAAAAACAAACGAGAAATTCAGTTATGGTTTGGACTACGATGGGAATAATAGGGATAGGAATTATTATTTTAGTATTCCACAAATATCAGGGATAAGTGAGACATGTCCCTGACATTGTAAAAGATGAGAAGAAAGAATAAAAAATAAAATTATTCTTTCTTTTTTTGTATATTACAAAAATATTACAACTATGTTATTTTTCTATGACAGTTTTAGGGTTTTATTGTTTTTAGTAGAAATTTGTTGTACAATAAAATAAGTAACAATATTTTGTCAAATATAAGGAGGACATGGTTATGGCAATGAATCCGATGCAAAGAAAAGCAAATAATTATTTATTAATAGGTGTACTTGTAACCCTTTTAATTACAGGAAGTATTATAGCATTCCTATTTTTTCAATTAAATACACTACAAAAAGAAAAGCAGGCAAGAGAAAGTTCTATGAAACAAGTATATGTACTTAAAAATAATATTGCTTCAGGAGAGACAATTACAGTAGATAAATTAGAATTGAAATCTATAGAAGGAAGCTTAGTTCCTACTAATGCACTAAATGTAGTAAATATTACAGAAAATACCATTGCAAAAATAGATTTAAATAAAGGAACTGTTGTTACAGATACTATGGTAACAGAATCAGACAATCAAACAACAGACGACTTAAGATTACAGGAATATAATATGCTATTATTGCCAACACAAATCAATACAGGAGATTATATTGACGTAAGACTTCGCTTGCCAAATGGAGCGGATTATTTAGTAGTTTCTAAAAAGGAAGTAGAAATACCACAAATTAATGGAGTAGATTCTGCTAATTCGATTCGTCTTAAAATGTCAGAAGCGGACACATTAGTGATGAGTAATGCTATAGTAGAAGCATATATTATGACAGGATCTGTATTATATGTAAGTACCTATGTAGAGCCAGGTATGCAGGCAACAGCAACAGCAACTTATGTACCAAGTGCAGCAACACAAGATGCTATTTATAGAGATCCAAATATTGTACAAGAAGCAAAATCTGCATTAATTAACATGTATAATGGAAATTCTTCTACAAGAACAAATATTATTGATGGTGCCTTGGCAGGCTATCAAGAAGATAGATTAGATAATATAGATGCAGCAGTACAAGAACAAATTAACAAAGCACAAGAAGAAAGACAAAACTACTTAGAGTCATTAGGAGCAACTTACTAAAATGGAGGAATAGAGAATTGAAACAGATTGGGTTTGTTGGAGCATATGATAAAACAGATTTTATCCTTTATGTTGCAAAAATACTAGTTGAAATGGGCAAAAAGGTGATTTTGATAGATGGAACAATTACACAAAAGGCAAAGTATGTGGTTCCTACTATCAAACCATCTACTACCTATATGACAGAATTTGAAGGTATTGATGTAGCAGTAGGATTTGAAAATTTTGAAGATATAAGAGAATATTTACTTTTACCAGATATTACTTCTTTAGAAACAGAATATGATTATGCTTTATTAGATGTAGATACGGCAAAAGCAGTAGAATCTTGGAATATTGAAAAAGCGGACAAGAATTATTTTGTTACTTCTTTTGATATGTATTCTTTAAAAAAAGGAATTGAGGCTTTAAGTGGACTTAGGGAGCCAATTAAAGCAACTAAAATACTTTTTTCTAAAAATGCACTAAAAGAGGAAGATGATTACTTAAATTTCCTATCATTAGGAACTAAAATTGTTTGGGAACCAGAAGTAATTTATTTGCCATTTGAAGTGGGGGATCAAACTGTTATTTATAATAACCAAAGAGTACATAAGATAAAGTTTAAAAAATTAAGTAATCAATATAAAGTAGGTTTGCAATATGTAGCACAAAAAATATTAGAGGAAAAAGAATATAATTTGCTAACAAAAGTATTTAGAAAAATAGAAAAAGGAGTGTAAACTATTTCACAGAAAGGAATGTAAAAGATAATGGCAATTATTGCTTTTTGGAGTAAAGAAAAAAAAGAAACAGGACAATCTTTATCGATGGTAGCATTAACTACCTATATGGCAATAGAACATAATTACAGAATATTAGAAATTAATACAGGTTTTCAAGATGCCACAGTAGAAGACTCTTATTGGGATTTACAAAAAACAGAAAATTTAGTAAAAAATTTAACTAATAAAAACAAAGAAGAAGTGGTTTTTGAAACAGGACTAGAAGGACTTATTAAAATTATTACAAGTAATAAAACATCTACTTCTATTGTATCTAACTATACTAAAATTGTTTTTAAAGATAGACTAGATGTTTTATTATCTCCAAAGACCAATAGTAGAGAAGAATATAACGAGATTTGCGATTTTTATACAGATATTGTACAAATTGCAAGTAGAGATTATGACTTGATATTTATAGACTTGTCCAAAGATATGCCACAAGAGCAAGTAGAAAGAATTTTGGAAGTGGCAGATGTAATAGTTGTAAATCTTACACAGAAGTTGAAGGTAATTAATGATTTTATGCAGTTAAAAGAGGAAAATTCATTTTTTAAGAAAAATAATATTCTGATAAATATTGGCCGTTATGATAAGTTTTCAAAATACAATATAAAAAATATTTCTAGATATATGAAAGAAAAGAAAAGTGTACTAGCAATACCTTATAATACTTTATTTTTTGAAAGTTGTAGTGAAGGAAAGGTAGCAGACTTTTTTGTAAGATTAAGAAGAGTAGAAGCAGAAGACAGAAATGCGGTATTTATTCAAGAAGTAGATAGATTTGCAAAAGCATTAATCTATAAATTACAAGAGTTACAAATGAAATTTTAATAGCCCTAAAGAAAGGAGCTTAAAAAACGATGATAATTAATCTACTATTAATTATTGTGGTGTTATTAGGAGTAGGATTTTTAATAGCACGCAATTTAATCAAAAAGCAAAACCAAAAGGCAGAAACAGAAGTAAAAGTAGATGACAAAACTTATACATTAGAGATGATGACTGCCTTTGTAAAGAAAAGACTAGATGAAATTACGAAAATCAACCTTTATGATATTGGTCTTTCAGAAGAAGAATTAAAAAGAAGGAAAAGTAAAAAATATGAATTAAAAAGAGCATTAAAGGGTTGTACTTATGGAGATATCAATGATAAAAAGTATGTAAA
>CALXAQ010000057.1 GCA_944386335.1 uncultured Clostridia bacterium
GATTTGAAAAAAGATGGAAAAAAGAACTAGAAGCGGGAGACCCATACTTTAATCCAAACTTTAGACTAGATGTGAACGACTACATTGTAAAGAACACAAAAGTGGACTTTAGGAACGTTCCTTAAAGTTCAAAAAGGAGAAACTAGCCTTATAAAATTGCAAAAGAAGGGAATGAAGATGATGAAAGAAAAATGGTTTGCGTTTGTAAATAAAATTAGTTTTGTAGGAGAGGGAATTTTTTCTCTTCTATTAGCAATTTGTGTTTTTGAATTATTTACAACGAAATTTTACCAAGGATATTTTTCAAAACCATATCTCATATTTTCTGTATTACTAGCAATTATTGTAATAGAATGGATGGTATATAATACCAAGAAAAGCAAGAGAAAATTAGAAAAGTTATTTCTTACCTTTATGATTCCTATAGGAATGTTTTATCTTGTATTTATGCTACCTACTTATGCTCCAGATGAGAGTGCACATATATGGCGTATTTATGATATTTCTGAAGGACATATTTTTTTTTTTTTAGATGAAGAGGGAAATTCTATAGGGACAAATGTACCAGAAGAGCTAATAGAGGCAAAGCAAGAAACACTAAATAATTATGCAACATTAAATGAAATGTTAGCAAGAGGAGCAGATAGTGGAGAAACAGTGAATGTAATTTCTCCTGCGCAGGACTATCCTTTTCTATTATATTTACCAGCTGCCATTATTTTTGGAATAGTTCGTTTATGTCATATACCTATTTTATGGGGGTTATATCTTGCTAAATTAGCTAATTTTGTGATTTTCTTAGCAGGAGGCTATTATGCTATTAAAAGGATACCTTTTGGAAAATATATTCTATTTGTATGTTTATTTTTACCAATGGTATTACAACAAGCGGTATCTTTATCAGCAGATTCTATTATCAATACAGGATTATTTGTGTACATTGCTTATACCATTGCTTTAGTTTTCCAAAAAGAAAAAATCACCAAAAAGCAACTATTTTGGTATAGTCTGCTAATCCTATTTGTAGCATTGGCAAAAATGGCATATGTTCCAATGATAGGGCTAGGCTTTATGCTAATATTTAGTAAACAAATGACAAAGAAAGAAAAAATAGCCATTTTAGGAGTTGGAACTCTTATTTGCGTTATCCTTGTAGGAGTAAATTATATATATAGCACAACCTTGATAAATCCATCTGCCCAGACCTATTATGAGGCGCAGAATGTAAATGGAACAGAGCAAATGAAAGGAGTGCTTAGCAATCCAATATCTTTTGTAAAAGTACTAAAAAATACAATAGAGGTGTATGGAGAAAGCTATTTATTTGGAATGATTGCCTCTCCACTAGGATGGTTAGATATTGTGGTTTCTCCACTTATTACCATTGCTTTCTTAGTATTAGTGATATTTTCTAGTATGATAGAAAATAACGAAGTGGCTTTTTCTAGAAAGCAAAAAATATGGAATTTCCTTATTATCCTAGGAACTGCTCTTTTAATTATAGGAGCTATGTACATTTCATGGACAGGAGTGGGAGCAGAGATAGTAGAAGGCGTGCAAGGAAGATATTTTATTCCATTGCTTCCATTATTGCTATTATGTGTAAGCATGAAGCAAAATTATATAAAATGGAACCATGTACATTTGTGGTTACCAATTGTACTGGTTATACTAAATGGCATAACATTAAGTACAATATTCCAGTATTTTTTAGTTTAAGACTTAGAAATATTATTGAATAACAAAGAAAGAGAGTAAAAGAAATGAAAGTTTTACTAATTATACCAGCCTATAACGAAGAAGAAAATATTTTAAGAGTATGTAGAGAAATAGAAGAATATAGTAGAGAGATAGATTATGTGGTGATTAATGATGGCTCTCACGATAAAACCAAAAGCATTTTAGAAGAAAATCATTTAAACCATGTGAATCTAGTGCATAATTTAGGAATTGGAGGAGCGGTACAAATGGGATATCGCTATGCCTATCTGCACCATTATGATATTGCTGTTCAATTTGATGGAGATGGACAGCATGATATCAATTACGTAAAAGACATTTGTAAGCCTATTTTAGACGGAAAAGCAAATTTGGTAATCGGTACTCGCTATTTAGATAAAAGCAAGAGTAGTTTTCAATCCACTTTTATGAGAAGGTTAGGAAGCCGTCTTATTTCTTTTATGATAAAATGCTTATGCAGGCAAAAAATTACAGATCCTACTTCTGGTTTTCGTGCAGCGGATAAATCTATTATAGAGGAATTTGCAAAAGAATATCCAACAGATTATCCAGAACCAGAGTCAACAGTGTGTATGCTAAAAAAAGGCTATAGGGTAATAGAAGTACCTGTAAATATGAAAGAAAGAGTAGCAGGAAAATCTTTTGTAAGCCTATGGACAAGCATCGATTATATGATAAAGGTAAGCTTAGCCATTTTCATTGATTCCATTGGAATTAAGAAAGAAAGGAGGAAATAGTATGGGACTAACTTTAAGAATAGCATTAATTGTCATTACCGTTATTTATTTGTTTTTTATATTAAGAGCGATTAAACATAAAAAAGTACAGCTTTCCTTCTCTGTTTTCTGGATATTAACAGGGCTAGTATTAGTAATAGCACTAGCAATTCCAAATTTAGTAGAAAATATTTCTCACTTGTTAGGTTTTGAACTTACTGTAAATATGATTTTTTGTGTAGCCATTTTTATATGCTTTTATTTGATATTTAATCTAAATATTATTTTGTCAAAAGAAAATAAAAAAAATATCTTGCTAGTACAAGAAATTTCTCTGCTTAAGAAAAGAGTAGAGGATTTAGAAGAAAAACAAGAAAAAAATAAGTAGAAAATTGGAAGACATTGCCTCTTGTCTTCTTTTCTTTTTTTTGGTAGAATAAAAGGGAAAAAACAAAAAGAGAGGGGAATGTGATTTTAAAATGAAGCAAAAGTTAAAACTACTAGGAATAACGCTAGGAATATTAGTAAGTTTATTTGCTTTGCAAATGTTAGTAGGACAAACTAAAGTAGAAGCAGCAAGCTATGAAACCAAGATGAATTTAGAGGAGCCAGTAAGTGAAAAACGCTCTACAAAACAATTACATGTAAAAGGGTGGGTAATGACGACTGCACCCCAATATGCCATAAAAGTATATTTAAATGATAAAGAAGTGAAAACCATTACAAAAAGAGTAGCAAGAACAGATGTGTTGGTTGGGGTGTCTGGTTGTGGAGGAAGTAAATCTAATCCAAAACCAGGATATGATCAAACAATAGATTTATCTAATTATGCAAGTGGTGGCTATACCCTAAAATTAAAGATAATCAATACACAAAATAATCAAATATTAGAGCAAACACAAAGAAATATTATGCTACAAAACTATCCTACTACTATGAATTTAGAAGAGCCAGTTAATGGAAAGCAAGCAATGGTAAATATGACAGTAAAAGGATGGGTAATGTCAGAACTTCCTAATGCACAAATTGATATTGCAGTGGATGGAAAAGTAGTAAAAACAGTACAAAATAGAGTGATGAGGACAGATGTCATAAAAGCAATTGAAGGATATGGAGGAAGTAAGAAAAATCCAAAACCAGGTTATCAAGAAGTATTAAATTTTTCTAATTATAAGGACGGAAAACATACGATTACTATAACAGTAAAACATCCAACTACCAACGAAGTACTAGAAACCACAACACGAACTATTAATTTAAAAAAATATCTAACAACTATGAACTTAGAAGCACCAACACCAAATACTATAGTTACTGCACCAAACTTAACAGTAAAAGGGTGGGTGATGTCTCAGGATAAAAATGCCCAAATACAAATTAAAATAGATGGAAAAGAAGTAAAAAAAGTATCGAATAGAATAGCAAGGCAAGATGTATTAAATGCAGTTAGTGGTTATGGAGGAAAAGCAGCCAATCCAAAACCAGGTTATCAAGAAAGTATTAGCTTAGCAAATTATAAAGATGGGAAGCATAGTATCCAACTAAATGTATTAAATCCAGTTACCAATGAATTGTTAGAGACAACAACAAGAAACTTTACACTAAAAAAATATGATACTACTATGAATTTAGAAACACCAACAGAATCACAAACTGTAAAAGATAGCATGACAGTAAAAGGATGGGTGATGACAGAACTTTCCAATGCACAAATACAAATTTTAATAGATGGCAAAACAGTAAAAACAGTACAAAAGCGTATGGCTAGAGGTGATGTTATCAGTGGCGTAAAAGGTTATGGAGGAAAAGCAGCCAATCCAAAACCAGGTTATCAAGAGACAATAGATTTATCTGGCTATAGAGATGGCACTCATATAATTGGCATAAAAGTAGTAAATCCAACAACAAACGAAACGTTAATTAGTACTTCACGTAAATTTAATATTAAAAAATATTCTGCACTATTTAATATAGAAGAGCCAACAAGTAACCAAATTTATAATAAGAATATTCGTATTAAGGGTTGGTCAATGGCAAATACAAAAGATACATCTTTAAAAGTATACATAGATAACAAAGAGGTTTCTCAAAAAGTACAAAGAGTAGCAAGACCAGATGTCATAAAAGCACATGGTAGTACTTATGGAAAAGAAAATGTAAATCCAACACCAGGATTTTTAGTAGAAAATATCAATATTGAAAAATATGAAGCGGGCTATCATACTATTACTGTAAAACTGTGGAATACAAAAACAAATGAAATAATAGAAAGTATGAGCAAAAAAGTTTTGTTTCACACTGATATAAAAACAGGAATTGATGTTTCTTCTTATCAAGGAACTATAGATTGGGCAAAAGTAAAAAAAGATGGGATAGAATTTGCCATGATAAGAGCAGGTTTCCGAGGATGGGGTACTTCTGATGATGGTGTGAATGGAAAATTAGTACAAGATACCAAGTTTGATGAAAATGCAAAAAATGCTATCAAAAATGGAATTCCAATAGGAACTTACTTTTTCTCACAGGCCATCGATGAAAAAGAAGCAGTAGAAGAGGCAAAATTTGTAGTAAGCATTATTAAAGATTACAAAATAACTTACCCAGTAGTAATTGATGTAGAATATTCAGGTGCACCAAACCATACAGGAAGAGCAGATAATGTATCGAAAGAAATGAGAACAAAAATTTGCAAAGCGTTTGCAGACTACATAAAAAAAGCAGGCTATACACCAATGATATATGCCGATAAAAACTTTGCAACCAATAATTTAGATATGTCGAAATTAAGTGGCTATTCTTTCTGGCTTGCCCACTATACAGGAGCAACACAGGATAATCCACTAAATAAGCCATCTAGCTATTCTGGAAAATTCAAAATGTGGCAATATACAAGTAGTGGCAAAGTAAATGGAGTAAACGGAAACACAGATATGAATATTTGGTTTCAATAGTGTCCCAAAAATGTCAGGGATGAGTGGGACATGGAATATTAAAATAATAGGCGGAGACGGAAGTAATGAAGAAAAAGCCTATATAATTGGAGGTAACAAATGAGTACAAAACAAAAGAAATACTATGAAAAAGGACAGAAAAATATGAGGCAAATCTAGCAATATAAATAGAGGTAGTTATCCTAACTAATTTGGTATTTAGGATAACTATTTTTTTTGCAAAAATAAAAAATAAGATAGAAAATGCTGTTGCTTTTTGTTAGAGAAAATGATATTATGCTAGAGAATAAGATAAGTAGGAGAAAAAAATGAAAATATCAATTATCACAGCAACATTTCAATCAGCCAATACGGTAAAAGACACATTAGAGTCTGTATTAGGACAAACTTATTCTAATTTTGAACATATTATTGTAGATGGAGACTCTAAAGATAATACTATGGATATTGTAAAAACATATGAAGAAAAGTATAGAGGTCGTTTAAAATATATTTCTGAAAAAGATACAGGAATATATGATGCTATGAATAAGGGAATTAGGATGGCAACAGGAGATATCATTGGCATTTTAAATTCAGATGATAAATATGCTCATCAAGATGTTTTGCAAGAAATTATAAATTGCTTTGAAAAAACACACTGTGATGGGACTTATGGGAATCTCATTTTTATGGATGCTGAAACAATGACAAAGCCACAAAGAATATGGAGATCAAAAAAAGGAAAAATGGAACAAGGATGGATACCTGCACATCCTACTTTGTATTTGAAAAAAGAAGTATATGATAAAATAGGACAATTTAATTTAGCCTATCGTATTGTGGCAGACTACGACTTTATGGTTCGCATGCTAAAAGATGAAACAATTCGTTTATCTTATATTGATGATGATTTAGTTTATATGCGTGTAGGAGGCGTTAGTACAGATGGTATAAAAGGTTATTATAAAAATTTGAAAGAATCTCATAAAGTTTTAGTGAACAATCAAATAGCACATCCGTATTATGTTGATTTTAGAAGATGTATTAAAACAATAGGACAAATGTTTAAAAAATCTGAAAAAGTACACTATTCTTCGTCTAATCTATTACAAAACAAAGAAGAAAAAATGGTAAAAAGTTAAAATAAGTGGGGGAGAAAAATATGCTAGCAGTATTACTTATGTTTATGATAGTATTTTCTATAGCAAGTGCTATTACCATACGTTTTCATTGGAAACAAGAAAATTCTATCCTAACAGTATTTTTAGGTATAGGACTATTGCTATATATATTAGGATTAATAAATTATATGCTAGTTGCTATTTATATTGTAATAGCATTAGCAATAATAGCTTTTATTTATACAATTATTAGTATTATAAAGAAACAAGTAGCCATAGAGGAAATTTTTACAGTAGGAGTTTTATTTTATATGGCATTATTAATGTTGAATAGTATCCTTTTAAATAATACTTATTACACGCAATGGGATGAATTTTCGCATTGGGGTCCTAATTTAAAAGCAATGGTAAATTACAATACATTTTGGGCAAATAAAGTGTATGATGGCATCCATGTAGTATATCAGCCACTAGCTGGTATTATAGAGTACTTATTTTGCTATTTAAATGGAGGATTTGCAGAAGATGTGTCTTATATGGCAATAAATAGTTTTATCATTACTTTACTATTACCTTTATATCGACATTTAACCTATAGAAATAAGGATTTTATCAAAGGTGCTTTTATAAGCTTTATAGTATATTGTCTTATCTATATTTTTGGTTTTTGCTTAAATAGTATTTATATTGATTTATTACTTGCCGTATTATTTGCTATTAGTATGCTATATAGTTATTGGCAAGAGGAAAAAGAAGATTTACTAATAGCTTTTTTGCTACTAATTAGTATGGTTTTATTAAAGGATACAGGATTATTGTTTGCGGGGATTGTGCTATTACAGTTGTTTATTCAAAATATATTAGTGCCTGTTATTAAGCAAAAAAAAATAAAAAAAGAAAATACAAAGAAGTTTTTAGTTTTGTGTATGATATTGGTAATTTTACTAGTAACTTATGGAACATGGAAATTTTACTGCAAAGCTAATGGAAAAGTTTTAGATGATAGGCATGATAAAAATGCAATTACTCAAATAGACATAGGGGAATATATAAAAGGAGTATTACAAGTAGGAAATCGAGAGGAAAAGATAGATTCTATCGCAAAATCTTTCTATGAAGCTTTAAATGGTACAGAGTTAGTAAACATTCCATTTGCAAAAACTGCTGTTGGATTATTAGTACTTTGCAATATAATAGCTATTTTATTATATATAACAACAAAAGATAAAAAAATAAAGTATAAAATAGTTAGTATAATGATTGCTATGAATGTTGGTTTTGTGTTATATTGTTTATTGTTAATGGCAACTTACATGTTTGCGTTTACAGAGACAGAAGGAAGATCACTTGCTAGCTATGCAAGATATATGAATACCTACTTTATGTCTTGGTTAATAATATCAGTAGCCATGTTACAAAAAATAAGAAGAGAAAAAGTAACTGTACTCGTACTTATTACTTTGATATGCTTAAGTAGTAGCAATATTTTAGAAATAATGCATCCAGTAGAAAAAGGTGTATCTGGTGTTCCAGAGGAAATAAAACAAAAAGCACAATTTGTTACAGAAAATGTGAATCTAGAAGATAAAGTATATTTAATTTATCAGAATATAGGTAGTAGAGGAGATTTTCACCTTTTACGCTATAGCATTGCTCCTATTGTAACTAATTTACTATATGAATGGAATTTAGGTAATCCTTACTTTAAGGGGGATATTTGGACTTATAATATTACTGTAGAAGAATGGGAGCAAATTTTAAAAAGTCAAGAATATGATTATGTATTTATTGCTAGAACCGATGATAGAATGCAGCAAGAATATGGTAGTATATTTGAAGAAGGAACAGATTTTGAAAATCTAGAAAATCATTTGTTTAAAGTAGTAGAAAAAGAAGATAGTAAGATAGAATTACAGTTATATAGATAAACAGAAAGGGACGTGATAAAAATGGAAAAAATAGCAGTACTGATTCCTTGTTATAATGAAGAACTAACAGTTGAAAAAGTAATAAAAGATTTTAGAAGAGAGTTACCAAAAGCAGAAATTTATGTGTATGATAATAATTCTAAAGATAAGACTGCTCAAATAGCAAGGGAAAATGGAGCTGTTGTAAAACATGAATATAAACAAGGAAAAGGAAATGTAGTAAGGAGCATGTTTTCAGATATAGATGCAGATCTTTATATTATGGTAGATGGAGATGATACTTACCCAGCAGAAGCGGTACATACATTAATAGACCCAGTAAGACGAGGAGAAGCAGATATGTGTATAGGAGATAGATTGTCTAATGGAACTTATCAAAAAGAAAATAAAAGATTATTCCACGAATTTGGCAATAATATTGTAAGGGGAAGTATTAATTTCTTGTTTGGAAGCAAATTAAAAGACATTATGACAGGATATCGCGTATTTAATAAAAAATTTGTAAAAAATATGCCAGTTATGTCTGCTAAATTTGAGATAGAGACAGAAATGTCATTATATGCACTAGATAAAAGATTTGTTATTAAAGAAATTCCTATTGTATATAGAGATAGACCAGAGGGAAGTTTTTCAAAATTAAATACAATTAAAGATGGTTGCAAAGTGATAAAGACTATTATAAAAATGTTAAAAAATTATCATCCTTTTCGCTTTTATACAGGAGTAGCTGCTATTTTCTTTTTACTAGGACTATTAGTGGGTTTGCCAGTAGTAGTAGAATTCTTCAAAACAGATTATATTACGAAAGTGCCTTCGGCAGTATTGGCAACAGGACTTATGATTATTGCGGTATTGGCAGAACAATGTGGTATTATTTTGGAAACTGTGGTAAGAGTGAATAGAGAAAATTATGAATTGAACTTATTACGCTATACACAAATAGAAGAATTAAAAAGACGAAAGGAACATGAATAAAAAACATGGTAGATAGGAGAAAAAGAGTAATGCAATATGTACTAGTAGCGATTTATATCGTTTTAACTATATCAGGATTGATTCTAATAAAAAAAGGTGGAAATCCAGGAACAGTAAATGTAAATAATGGAGAAATTCATTTGGGAATGAATTTAATTAGCTTAGTGGGATTTATTTGCTATATTTGTAGTTTCCTTTTATATACAAGAATAGTGGTTATGTTTGATTTAAGTTATATTACACCAATTTGTACTGGTATTACACAAGTACTTATTTTAGTGGCTTCGTATTTTGCTTTTCAAGAACAAATTAGTAAACAAGGTATTATTGGAGCTTCACTAGTTATTATAGGCGTTATAATTATGAATTGGAAAAAGTAGAAAAACATCATTCAAAAACTAATGAATAGGAGGAGCAAATGACGTACCCTTATAAAGTATCTATAGTAGCTTTGGTATATAATTTACAAGAATATTTGCCAAGATGTTTAGATGCACTTGTAGCACAAACTTTGCA
>CALXAQ010000058.1 GCA_944386335.1 uncultured Clostridia bacterium
CATATGAATATGGTATAAATAAAATGTGTATAATATGTCATAAAAGGAGGTTTTTCTCATGGCAAAAAAGAAAAAAATGGATACAGGGAAAGTATTTACAAGAGTAATGGCTTGCATTTTAGCAGTATTAATGATACTTAGCGTAGCAGGAACTTTAGTTTATTATATGATTATGTTATAAAGAGGAAAAATATATGAAAAATGATTTTTTAGCGGTTTTTCAAAATTTTTGGAAAATAAATGTAGTAAATTATTTAAACGAATTACAAGACAATCCTTTTAGAGTAATAGTTCTTGCTTTGGATATTACCATTGTGATCTTCTTAGTGTATAAATTTGTAAAAGCAACTAGAAATTCAAGAGTATGGCAATTAATTAAAGGAATTGTGTTACTTATTATCCTAACAGCAGTTAGTGGTTGGCTTCGATTAGATATTTTGAATTATATATTAACATCAGTTATGACCTATGGAGTGATTGCAATGATTGTTATATTTCAACCAGAACTAAGAAGAGCATTAGAACAACTAGGAACTAATAAATTAACCAAATTTTTTGGTATAGATAAAGATATTATTACAAAAACTAAGGAAGATGTATATAAAATTGTAATTGCAGCAGAAGAACTTTCAAAAAATAAAACAGGTGGGTTAATTGTTATAGAAAGGGATATTAAACTAAAAGATATTGCAGAAACAGGAGTACAAATAGGGGCAGAAGTTTCTCCACAGCTGTTAGTAAATTTATTTGTGCCAAATACACCACTTCATGATGGTGCAGTTGTCATTGCAAATAATAAAATAGAGGCAGCAGCCTGTATATTACCTTTAACAGATGATAAAGAATTAGCAAAAGAATTAGGTACAAGACATAGAGCTGGTATAGGTATATCAAAAGAAACAGATGCGATTGCAATTATTGTATCAGAAGAGACAGGCAAGATTTCTATTGCCAAGGAAGGAACATTAATTGCAGATTTAAAAGAAGATGCATTAAAGAAAATATTAATTAAAGCAGTAGTTACTTCGCGTTTAGGAGAAGAAACAGCGGTAAAGGCAAATAGAATAAAAAAATGGAAAGCCAAATTTCAAGATAAAGAAGTACAAAACAAAGAAGAAAATAAAAAGGAAGAAAATAAGTGAGAAATATAAAATTAACCATAGAATATGATGGAAGAGATTTTAATGGATGGCAAAAACAACCTACTCGATTAAATATACAAGGAGAAATAGAAAGAGCCATAGAATTAGTAACAGGAGAAAAAGTAGAATTAATAGGTTCAGGAAGAACCGATGCTGGTGTACATGCTTTAGGACAGGTGGCAAATTTTAAAACAGAAAGTATGTCTATTCCTATAGAAAAAATGGCAGTAGCCTTAAATTCTAAACTAAAAAGGAGCATTCGCATACAAAAAGCAGAAGAAGTGGATATACAATTTCATGCTAGATATCATTGTAAACAAAAAACATATTTTTATGTAATAGATAATACAGAGCAAGGAAGTGCTATTTATCGTAATTTAGAATATCATATGCCCATTCCTTTAGATGTAGAAAAAATGAAACAAGCTATTTCTTATTTTGAAGGAGAACATGATTTTAAAGGATTTAAGGCAAGTGGGACAAGTAGCAAAAGTAGTGTAAGAACTATTTATAAAGCAGATGTAGCAACGGAAAATGGAAAAGTGTTTGTACAACTAACAGGAAATGGTTTTTTATATAACATGGTAAGAATTATCGCAGGAACTATGATAGACGTAGGGTTGCGGAAAAATAAAACCAGAAGAAATACCAGAAATAATTGCTTCTAAAGATAGAACAAGAGCTGGAAAAACACTTCCTGCACAAGGTCTATTTTTAATGAAAGTAGATTATGAGTAAAATAAAGTCACATAAAATTTAGCAAGAGCATAGGATATAGTAAAAGAGAATAAGGAGAGAAATGATATGAATATTTTATTAATCCTTTTTGCTTTACCTATTGCTACTATTTTATTAGCAATCGTTTTACAAAAAGTACTAAGATGTCCTGTACTAGTTGCTATTACATTTTTTGCAATATACTTAGTAGTAGCTTTTGCATTTTTTAGTGCAAGTTTCTTAATTTTAGTGATAATTTATACTGTTTTAGCTTATATAACTGCAGTTATTGTAGAATGTTTTATAAGAAGAGGATGTGAAATTTGTGGAGAAAGAAAAAATTGCTGTACTTCACAAAATAATACCGTTTCTCTTAGTAATGCAGATGTGGCAAGGATTGCTAGCCAAATTTTATCACAAACAAATACAAATAATGGATGTAATTGTCAATGCGGTAATAATCAAGAAGCTACTCCTACAGTAGCGAGAGTAAACATACGAGATAATAATTGTAATCAATCTAGTTGGTGCTGCTATAGAAGATAAAAAACAATGGGAAAAAATTCCATTGTTTTTTTATGTAATAGGAATTTTTTTCAAAATTCGTATTATATAAAATATATCCCACAGAAAAAATTCATAAATTGAAAAAAAAGGAAAAAAAATATTTCATAATTCTATAAAATAAAACACATACTAAAATTAGAAAATAAAAAAGGAGGAAAAAATTTATGAAGAAAAAAATTTGTACCATAATGATTATTGCTATTTTTATGGCATTTCTATTATTAACAGGGAATACTTATGCAGATACTATAGATACTATTCAAATAGATACTAATAAAACAATTATAAGACCAGGAGAAGAAGTAAAAGTAACGGTTTCTTTTGGACAAGAATTAGGTGCTTATACAATGAATATAGCTTATGATAATGGCTTATTTGAGTATGTGTCTGCAGAAGGAGGAACACCAAATGATTTAACAGATAAAGTAAAAGTAGTATTTCATGATTCTTCAGGAGGGACAAATCCTAGAACGGATATGAGTGTTACTTTTAAGGCAAAAGAAGGAATTACTACTTCTAACCCAACAGAATTTACAGTAACAGCAGAGGGAATGGCTAATGCGGATGGTTCTGTAACTTATGATGATATTTTAGTACCAATTGTAAAAAATGTAACATTAG
>CALXAQ010000059.1 GCA_944386335.1 uncultured Clostridia bacterium
ATGTATACAAAAAAAGAAGTAGAAACGGATGAAGAAAATTTAAGAAGAGTATTCTTAAAAGATACATACCCTCAATTTTTAGCTGAATATAATGAATCAAAAACAAAAAATCGAATTGAACCAAATCTTAAATTTTTAGATTTTGATGAAAACAAAAATAAAAAAGATCAAAAAATAGCATAAAAATATTGACATTAATAAGTAAAAATGATATTATATAGCAAGTAACCAAGTGAGTATTTTGTTATGCTTATGTGTGTAAATAAAGAAGGAGAGAGGCATTTTTGCCTCTGACAAAAATATGTGCAAATTGCACAAAATCAAAGTTTTTTTTATGTAAACACATGTATGTAACCAAAACGTTTTGGTTGTATGCATGTGTTTTTATATATAAAAAATGATTGCATGCAAAACGGCATACAATCTAAATTACTTATGTGTATACGTTTATTATACATAAAAACATATAATAAGTCAAGGAAAGGAGGAAAAATAATTGGAAATAATGCAAATCTTATCAGGTGCCCTTGCAGGCTATCTTATTGGATATTTGATTGAAAATAAGAAATACAGGAAGGCAAAAGAAGAAAATAGTAAATTATGTCGAACATTAAAAAGAAAAAATTACTTAATAGAAAAATTAAATAAGAATCAACAAGAAAATGAAAATTACAAGAAGATAAAAGAAATTTATAATACTGAAAAAAGAATAATAGACAGAGATGACAAAATAAAAGAGCTAATTGCTAATGACAATTAACTCAATAAGGATTTTATATTTGGAAAATAAATAAAATAAAAATACCAAAACAATTATAGCACATCTCTTTGGAAAAAGGAACAAAGGAAGGTAAAAAAATATATAATAATTTTCTGTGTACAAAAAATAAATTAAAATTTTATAAAGGAGAGATATATGAGTAGTTTATATGAATTAACAAATAATCATGAAACAGTATTAAACATGCTATATGATGAAAATGTAGATGAACAAATGATACTAGATACTTTAGAAAGTATTGATGGAGAAATAGAAGATAAAGCAGACGGATATGCAAAGATAATAAAAGAATTAGAGGCAAGAAGAGATGCTAGAAAAATAGAAGCAAAACGACTAACAGATAGTGCTACTTTATTTGACAATAGAATAAAAAGATTAAAACAAAGTTTATTTAATACAATGAAACAAACAGGAAAAACAAACTTTTCTACAAATTTATTTACATTTAGAATACAAAAAAACGGTGGAAAAAGAGCATTAACAATTGATGGAGATGTACCTGAGGAATATACAAAAACTATTGTAGAAAATGATACAGATAAAATTAGACAAGCTTTAGAAGGTGGAGAAAAACTACCTTTTGCACATTTAGAGCCACAGTCAGAAAGTTTGAGAATAAAATAGAGAGGAGATTAATGATATGGAAAAATTCAATAAAGAAAAAACATATACATATGAAGAAATAAAAAAAATAATAGAAACAGGAATAGAAAAGACAGTTCTGAAACCTAATGGAAAAGTAGGAGATAAATTAAAAAATGAACGGTAAAATAAATGAAGGTATGACTGATTTGATAATGGGATTAAATGCTATAGTAATATGCCATACTCTAAAAGAGAATATATTTGAGGAGGAATAGATATGCGGAATACCAGTATTAATTTTACGGAGAAAGTGGTGCAGGAAAAAGTTGTAGCTTAAGAAATTTCAACAAAGAAGATTTAGTTATTTATAATGTGGCAGGAAAACCTCTTCCATTTAGAAAACAGTTAAATATAGCAAATAATGTTACATATTCACAAATAAAAACAAATATGTCAAAAGGAAATTTTAAAACATATGTTATAGATGATTCACAATATTTAATGGCATTTGAAATGTTTGATAGAGCAAAAGAACTTGGATATAACAAGTTCACAGATGTAGCTCTTAACTTTAGAAATTTAGTAGGCTTTGTAATAAAGAAAACACCAAAAGATACAATTGTATACTTCTTGCACCATACTGAAACAACTGATACAGGTAAAATAAAAGCTAAAACTAGTGGAAAAATGTTAGATAATCAACTTACTTTAGAAGGATTATTTAGTATAGTTCTTTTATGTAAAACAGATGGACAGGATCATTATTTTGAAACTCAAAGTGACGGATTTACAACATGCAAAAGTCCAATGGAAATGTTTCCACTTAAGATTGACAATGATTTAAAGATGGTAGATACAAACATTAGAGAATATTACGGATTTAAAAATGATGAATCTAAGCCAAATACTGAAAACAAATAGCATTACTATCAATTCCTGTAACGGTACTTGTAGTAAATGTGGAAATTGTTGTACTAACTTTTTACCTGTAACAAAAAAAGAAGTGGAAAAAATAAAGCAGTATGTTAAAGAACATAATATAAAACCAGAAACTAGAAAGTTTGGAAATAATATTGTAATGCAATGTCCTTTTTTAAATCAAAAAACTAAAAAATGCAATATTTATGAAGCTAGACCATTTGTATGTAGAAACTTTTTATGTTCACATAAAGACTGGCAAAAACGTAGAGATTTAT
>CALXAQ010000060.1 GCA_944386335.1 uncultured Clostridia bacterium
TCTTTTATCAGTAATTTTTCTCTTTAAATGTATTGGTTAATTATTTTAAACTTATATAGATTTTTTGTTAAAACTTTTACAAATGAGGATGTTAAACTATTGAATAAAGTATTTTTTGATATAATTGAGTATTGTGATGCAAAAAAAGAGAGCCCTTTTGCTCTCTTTTATTTTTTATTTTTGTAAGCCTTTATTTTTTTTTTTTTATTCTTCTTGTACATCATCAAAAACTCCTAATATTTTATCTCTAATTACTTCTTGAGAATATGTTTCTTCAGTATATTTTGCAATTTCATCATTATTAAATTCTAATTTTTTGTCACATATATCTATAACTGCAGAGCTTAGGCCTCTAACTGTTCTCATATATTCATCAAAATATGCTTTTAATGCATCTGCACTAATTTTCAATTCTTTTGCTTTTTCAGCGGGAAATTTTTCTTTTTTATCTTCTTCTATCCTAGAATATTTTGTAGTCATTTCATCTAATCTTTCTTTTGTTTCATCATCTAATTCACTTGGTCTATCTGGTAATGGTGCTACTAAAACACCTAATTTTGTAACATAACTCTTTGATTTATCAGATAAATCTTCTTTTTCTGTATTTAATATTCCTGGAATTCCTCCTGAGTTAGTTGCAATTACAGGGTGTCCACAAGATGTTCCTTCAATAACTACTAATCCAAAAGGTTCATTTCTTGATGGAATCAATGAAACATCTGCTAGGTTTTGTAATTTGCATATTTCACCATGATTTTTTCTTCCTACAAAATGAGTATGTTGCAAATTTAACTCTTTTGCTTGTTCTCTTAATTTGTCATCTAAAACACCTGAGCCAACAATTATAGTTTCTATTCTTTTCCCCTCTACTTCAGCATGTTTTTCGTAAATCTTAGCAGCATCTAATAAAGCATCAATACCCTTAAAATCTGCAAATTTTCCAACAAATAGTACCATATTGTCATAATCTAAATTTTCTTTACCTATTAATTTAGGTATTATATCATCTCTTTTAACTTTTTTATCTTGATAAAATACTTTAGCATCATAACCATTTTCTAATAATCTTACTTTACTCTCGTTTCCTGGAAACAAATTATTAAATTGTTCTTCTTGTGCATCAGAAATTACTATTATTCTTCTTGATTGTCTTGCTGATTTTTCAGCCTCTCTTTTATATAATTCATATAATGTTTTAGAATCAAATAAATTGATTAATTCTTCTAATTCTGGCTTAGTTATATCTAATTTTTTAGATTTTATAGCTGTTTTTAATTCCCTCATAATTTCAGCTTTTGTAGTAGATCTTCTATATATTTCTTCAACAATTCCTAAGTTTTCTAAACCTTTTTTATCTTTAGATTTTGTTAATGTTTCTTTCTTTTCTGCAATTTGCTGTTGTATAGCTTCTAATTTTTCACCAGCTTTTATATATCCCATCAAATCTGTTCCATGTATTGTAAGTGCCACAGGCTTATCAAAATTATTACATATACTACTAGTTAGCCAGTTATGTTGAGCATGTATAAGGTCTGGATTAAAATTTTGTACTTCTTCTCTTATTGCTTTTTAAAATGATTTATTGTATGCTTCAATTTCTTCTAAACTTACATTCCAGAAATTTGCAGTGCTTTCTGTATGTGTAGTAAACATTAAATAATTGAATGGACATTGTCCCTCAATTTTTTCAGGGTTTTCGGTTTCTGCAGTAAATGGCACAACATGATATCTAACTCCATCTAACTTATCAAAGTCTGTTCTGTTATTTCCTGTTATTATTACTACTTCATCTCCATTTTCTACATAAGATTTAGCTTGTGTAGTAATTAATGCTCCACTTCCTGCTCCATGTGTTGGAAATGCTGTAACAATTAAAATTTTCTTTTTTGTTTTACTTTTTGTTTCCATAATAAAATCTCTCCTAACAAAATATTATATTATGGGCACATTCTATCATTTTTCAACAAAAAAATCAATTATAATTGACAAATTTACATATTTTATAGTTATTTAACTATTTTAAAATAATTTCTTCTAAATCTTCCGGTACTATTATATTGTTCTTGAAATATTTTTTAGCTTCATTTGTGTATAAATCTTTTTTATTTTTATGAGTATCTTCTGTATGAAATAAAATCAAATTTTTTACATTTAACTTGTCCATTTCTATACATACACTTTTTACAGTAGAATGGTGTTTTTCATATGGTTTAAAAATTTTCTCTTCAGAGTCTAAACAAAAAGCTTCATGCATCAAATAATCTGCATCTTTTAATCTATCATATAATGTAGGATTACAAGTCTCATCACCAAGAAATATTAATTTTTTACCATTATTTAAAATTGTTTCAAATCCATATAATTGGTTCTTTTTTTTTTTTTTTTTAAAAAATATTATTTTTTCTCCTGCTATTTCTACTGTTTCCTCATCATTTAAAGTATGTATCTTTACATTTTCATCTATTTCTTTAATCTTAGATTTTGGAAGAACAGAAATATATATGTTTTTAATTGCTTTTGTAACTTCTTCATTACAGTAAATATTAAGTGCTTCTTTATAACCTTTTCTAAATAATCCAGATATTCTTTTTAAAATCCATATTAATCCTAAAATATGGTCTGTATGGCAATGTGATATAAAAATATTATGGATATCAGTTAATTGGTATCCTTTTTGTTCTAAATTTTTAACAATTTCTATTCCTCCTCCAGTATCCACCAATAAGTTTTCTTTTCCATTTTCTAACAAAAAACATGTGTTATATAAATTGAAAACAAAACCATGTCCTGTTCCTAACATTATTAATTTTTCTATATTGTATCTCCTTACTATTAAATATATTTTAAAATTTTTTCTAAAAACACTGCTACTCCATTATCTTCATTTGATAACGTTATCTCGTCTGCTTTTTCTTTTACTTTTTCATTTGCATTTTTCATAGCTACACTAAGTCCGACTTTTTCAAACATTGATAAGTCATTAAA
>CALXAQ010000061.1 GCA_944386335.1 uncultured Clostridia bacterium
ACTTCTTCATAAACACTTCTTTTGGCTAACATACAAGCTGCTGTAACAGCACTCATATTTTGTACAAAACTATCTCTTGCGAAATATCCTCTATGATCTTTATATAAATTCTTTAGCACGTGTCCTCCTATTCCGCCCATTCCTATAATCACACCTGCATGTTGAATGGTATCATCTGGGTAAAATAGTTTTACTCCTACTGCTCCTACATCTTCTCTTTGGGCATAGCCAAGCATTTCTTCTAACCAATCTGGTGTTAATAATTCGGTATCGTTATTCAACTGCAAAATATACTCTCCTGTGGTATGTTTTACACCATAATTGATAATTTTGGAGTAATTGAATTGCTTTTCTGGATAATACAATATGCTTACCTTTTCATTTTTTTCTATTTCCTTATAATAAGCAAATGTTTCTTCTTTTTTACTATTGTTTTCTATTACCACAATTTCATAATTTGGATAAGAAGTTTGCTCTAAAATAGAGTTAATACAAGTCTTTAATTCTCCAATATGGTCCATATTTGGAATTAAAATGGTTACCTTTGGTCTTCCTTTTACCGCATAACGAATACGATAAATTCCCAAAGTAATTCCATGTTCTACAGTTCCTTCTAGTCCCACTCTTTTTAAGTGGTCTTGTAATACACGTATACCAGACTCAAACGCATATGGTTTTGCATCTCCTGCTGTTGCTGCTGCAGTAGAAGCAGGATGTACTCTCCAATGATACAAAATCTTTGGAATGTGTATGATTTTATCTGTTAATTCACTCATACGAATGATAATATCATAATCTTGTGCGCCATCATAATTACTACGAAATCCGCCTAACTTGTCCATTAATTCTTTTTTGAAAGTACTAAAATGACAAATATAATTGTTAGAACGTAGTGTATCTATTGCAAAATCTGGTTTGAAGTGTGGATCAAATCTTTTTCCTCCTAAAGTAGTAAATTTATCTTCGTCTGAATAAATAAATTCTACTTCTGGATGTCTATTAATAATTTTTACTACCTCATATAAAGCAAATGGTGCTAATAAATCGTCATGGTCTAATAAGGAAATATAGTCTCCTGTTGCCATCATAAGTGCCGCATTTGTATTTCCAGAAATTCCTCTATTTTCTGCTAAAAATTGATAGTGAATTCTATCATCTTTTTTACAAATTTCTTCTATTTCTTTATTTTTTTCTGGACTACCATCTGCCAAACAAAGCTCCCAATTTGGATAAGTTTGCTCTATCATTCTATCTACTAATTCTTCGAAATATTGCTTAGGTGTATTATACATAGGAATAATCACACTGATTTTAGGTTGTTTTTCAAAGGTATGGTGTCTCTGCTTATCTAATTCTTCCTTGCCAGGCTCATTATAATAAATCCATTTTTCATAGTCATTCATCCTTGCCACTTGATAGTTCTTAATGCGATAACTAATGGCATGAACAATTTTGCTAAAACATTTTTTTATGGTTCTAATGAATCCATATTTTTTATAATAATAACTAATTTCATTTTTGATATGTGTAATATTCACTTTTTCCTCCCTATTCCTCTTATATTTCTTAGCGGTTTTGTTATTTTCCATGAAATGGAGCTTTTCATAATTTGCACTTCATTATTTTTTTCTATTACTGCTTCTTGTAATTGCTTAATTTCTGCTTTTCTCTCCTCAGTCTCTGCTACTTGCTTTTGGTATTTCTCTTTTAATTTACGATAGCGTTTGCTCTCTAATTCTTGCTTTGTGTATAAATTCCAAACTAATGGTTTTCTTATTTTTTCTTGTATTTTATCATCTAATTGTTTCAAAACTTCTATTGTTTTTTCTCCATATCCTAGCGCCTGCCATACTTGCTCTATCGTAACATATTGATGTAATTCGTGATAATACAAAATGGCCCTATAAATCATAAATTCTACCGGAACTATTTCTTCTAACCATTCTTGGTCATAGAAATAATATTCTCCTTCTATGACAAAACAATTTTGAAAAAGCAAATCCCATAAGCCGTACTGTACAAAATGGAACTCTTGTAATTGCTCTTTTTCTACTGCTATCTTATATTTTTCAAATACAGTCTCTTGTATTTCATTAGGCTCTTTTGCTTGCAATTTTTCTTGTAAAAAGGCAGCATATTCTTTTACCTTTGCAATAAATGCTTCTAGCCCTTGCTCACGATAAATTTCTAATAATACCTTATCTAAAGTTGGTTTATCTTTTACAAAATGACTTTTGATACAATCGCCTTTATAATAATCCAAGGTGGCAATTCCTAAACTCTTCATAATGTCAATATTCTTTTTCATCTTTTCAATATGTTTTTGAGCCTTCTTATTGGCAGCTGTTTTTGTTACTTCTTCTGTTCCAATTACGGTTTGTATACGATATTTGTCTTTTCGCATATTGGCATAACTAACCCATTTGATTGGCAATTCTGGTAATTCTTTTTTTCCTAATTCTATGAAAAAGCTATTAGCGAAAAAAGGAAACAAGCTGGCATTTTCTTCAAAAATAGCACGATAAGCATCGATTTCAGAAAAACTAACAACACCTTGTTTGTAAACTAAGTTTCTAGACATATTTTCTACATCTGGCAAATGATTTTCTGTAAAAATCACATTCGTTAGTTTATCATCTGGAAGTGGATAAGCATAGCGAGCAAATAAGCCTTCTTTTTGAAATAGGTTATCACATTTTTTTCTAGAAAGTGTATTTTCCTTATTATGCACAACCTGTCTTTCTTCTTCGCTAGAAGCCCATGCTTTCATTCCAAAGCGATTTTCTCCTGTAAGAAGGATTCTTCCTTCTTCTTTTACATATTTTTTAGCAAATGCTACATATTTTTCTATATTGCTATTTTTTACATCTATTGCTACTACGAAATCTACCAATTCGGTGATAGCAATATTTTCTAAATTTCCGCCCATCACAATTAAATTTTCTATCGTTTCATATCTTTTACAGATTAATTTTGCTTTTTCTTCGTTTTCTTCTATCGCTATTACTTTTTCTGCTTTTTGGCATAAGGCTCCTGTTACCTCTCCATATCCTGCATTTAGTTGTAGTACCGTAGCACCTTTCAACCCAGGATACCAAGAAATGATGTTTCCTCGTACCTCAGATAAATGGAGAATTTCTTCTAATTTTTCTCCCTTTTCTATTCTTTTTCCGTAATCTTCTGGCTTTTCTTCTAAAATAATGTTAGCAACATTTTCTAAAATCCCTTCATTTTCTTGCATGCTCTATTCCTTTCTCATGAACTTTAAGGAACGTCCCTAAAGTTCATCTTTTCCTTAAAGCTTTTAATACTCTATATCGAATAGCAAATAATACCCTTGCTATGGCTGGCAAATTCATAATACAAAATTGTAGTAAATAGTATTTTACTGTTTCTGTTTTGTACAGGCGGTGAAAAATCCCCCATCCTTTTAGGCTAAAATATTTTACTTCCTTTAAATTTTCAAAATAGGCAAGTGCTTCTTGATTTTGCTTTTGCAAAAATTCTGGAAAATTCTTTGGATAGTTTACATAGGCTGTAAATAGTTCTATCTTTACTTGCAAAAATAGATTTCGCACTTCATCCAATTTTTTAAATTTATGAGATGTCTTTTCTGTTCCAATTTGATTATTTCCATGTTGTCGATAATAGATTGTTTTCTCATCTAAGTAAGCTACTTTTCCTCCTTTTAGCATTACTGTCAATGCTATCCACAAATCATGTACTACATATTTGGACTCTTTTGGCAAAGGAAGCATATCTGGAATATATTTCTTTTTGGAAAGCAAAGTACATCCTGTTACACAATTATATAAATATTGCATACGATAATCACTACTATATTTTTTTATTTTTCTTGTTAATAGCATATAGTCATTAAAAGAAGGATAAATTGTTTTTAAATGTTCGTCTACTACTTCTAAATCTGTAAATACTAAATCCGCATGTTCTATCTGGCATTTTTCATATGTTTTTTGTATTTTGTCCTCTTTCCAAACATCATCTTGGTCACATAGCATAAATACTTCATTTTCCACTTTGGTTAATAAAAATTCAAAATTTCCAATATAGCCTAAATTGTTTTCTTGAAAAAATAGCTGAATTCGTTTATCTTTCTCGGCATAGTCTTGTAGTATTTGCCTCGTGTCATCTGTTGAAGCATCGTCTGAAATAAGCAAACGAATAGCAGAATACGTCTGGTTTAAAATACTCTCTATTTGCTCTGCCACATATTTTTCGCCATTATATGTTGCCATTAACACATCTATTGTTTTGTTTTCCATGTATTTGTATTCCTTTCTGCTACTTTATGGAATAGATAAAGTTTGCATCCCATCTTGTGCTAAATAATTTTCTTGTACGTTCAATTCTTCTAGCCAACTCCTTGTTTCTTTTGTTTTCCATGGTCCAGAATCTTCTCCTGTACCACTATCGTTATTCCAAAGCCAATCAGTGGTTGGCCATAATGCTATTTTAGGTGCTACTGCCTGATATAATTCCTTACTTGCACCTGCTTGTCCATGATGTGCTACTTGCACAATATCACTTTTTAACTTATCCTTTTTGGTATCCAACAATTTTTGACTACTCTCTTCTCCTGTATCTCCTAAAAATAAAAGAGAAGTATCCTCTGTTCTTACTTGAAATACCATGCTCGAATTATTCATGGCGTTTTCTGTAATTTCTGGATTTTTTATTCCTAGTATTTCTATTTCTAGATTATCTATGGAATAAATTTGCCCCACTTGTGGCTCCTCTATTTTTTCCTGTATGGCATTTTGCTCTATTGCCCCAAAAAAGGAATCGATATCTTCTTTTCTGCTTGGTTCATAGGTTTCGTACCATTGTTTATCTGCTATAGAGGCATAAACATGATGAATGGTAATATCCGGATTTTGTATCATCTGTGTAAATGCTCCCACATGATCAGTATGAATATGGGTAATAAACCACGCTTCTACTTCTCCTCCATGGTCTAAAATATATTTTTCCACTTCCTGTGCATCTCCTATATTTCCTCCATCAATCATAATTAGTTTTCCCTCATCCGTTTGGATAGCATATCCCATCATTTGTCTGCCTGTTGTAGGAGAAAATTGCGTTAACATAGTTTCTTTTTGTGGTTTCGTGGCAATGGCTATTCCTACTATCAAAACAATGAGCAAAACGAGTAGTAAAAGGATTCTTTTTGCTTGCTTTTTATTTACTTTATGTTTGTTTGTCATCCTTTACTTACCTTCCTTCTCCATTTTTTCCTATACTTTTGTTACTGTTATATTAGAATCTAATCGATATAGTCCCACACAATCTTTATCAGACATTACCTCTATTAACACTGCATCATATTTTCTACTAAGCACTTCTAGCTCTCCCTTTGCATTAAAATGCGTACAACTAAAAGATAACGTATATTTATTAGGTGCTAATTTTAGTACTTGCCTAAATTCTGCAACAGCTACATCTCCTTTATGAAATTTACCGGTTACCACCTTTTCATATAAAGAGTTGCTTCCCATAATATCTAAGCCTTTAAAGTCTTTTACCGTCATAGTAAAAATAGGGTCTACTACATCTTCATGAAATACTACTTTGGATTTTAAAACTACCTCTTTGTTGTTTTCTATCATAGGAAGAGGATTACCCTTTGTATCGAAAATTCCAAAATCGATAATATCTGCCATTCCATTTCCATAAGAAATACAATTTGGATTTAAATTTAATTTTGTTTGCCATTCTGCTTCATATTTTTGTTCCTTTGTATTTTCTTTCTTTTCTTCATTTGATTTTT
>CALXAQ010000062.1 GCA_944386335.1 uncultured Clostridia bacterium
TAAAATATATTTATTTAACACATTGCCATGGAGACCATTTTGGAGGAATTTTGCCCCTAAGAAAAGAAAAAGAAGGAAAAGTACTTATTCATAGAGAAGATGCAGAAGGGTTATATAATTCAGCCATTAGTTTAATCGATTATATTGGCATGCAAGATATAGAACTAGAAGCGGATTCTAGAGTAGATGATGGAGATATTCTACATTTGGGAGATTTAGAATTCAAAGTTATTCATACACCAGGGCATACAAAAGGTGGTACTTGTTTATATGCAAAAGAGGAAAAACTGTTGTTGTCAGGAGACACTCTATTTAAAGGAACATGGGGAAGAACCGATTTGCCAACTAGTAGCTTTGAAGCAATTATTCAATCTATTACCAATAAATTAATGGTACTTCCAGATGATACTATTGTATACCCAGGACATGGAAGAATGACAACCATTAGAGAAGAAGAACCCATTTATCTAAGTTTGCAACCAAGAAAAGAAATATAAGTTAGAAATTATTAGAAAATATAGTAATATGTATATTTTTCGAATTTTTTCGTGATTTGGTGTCGCAACCTTTGATACAATTGCTTACGCATCACTTCAAAAATTCTCTAAATATAACATATTACTCAGATATATAGTTTTATAAAAGAAGAAAGGAAGAGGAAAGATGGAGAAGAAAATAGAACCTAGAACTCTGCCAGGATTTATGGAATTATTACCAAAAGAGCAAATTGCTTTTAATCAAATGAGGCAGGCTATACAAAAGAGTTATGAGAAATTTGGCTTTTTACCATTAGATACGCCTATTATAGAAAAAGCAGAGGTGCTACTTGCTAAAGCGGGAGGAGAAACGGAAAAACAAATTTACCGCTTTGAGAAAGGGGATAATGATTTAGCACTTAGATTTGACCTTACAGTACCTCTTGCAAAATATGTAACCCAATATTATAACGACTTGAGTTTTCCTTTTAGGAGATATCAAATTGGAAAAGTATATAGAGGAGAAAGACCACAAAAAGGAAGATTTAGAGAGTTTTATCAATGTGATATTGATATTATTGGAGATGGAGATTTAAGTATTATTTATGATGCAGAGATGCTGGCCGTTATTTACCAAACCATTCAATCTTTAGGGTTTGAAGATTTTACCATTTGTATGAATAATCGAAAAATATTAAATGGATTATTTGAAGCATTAGGGTTAAAAGAACAATCTGTGGAGATTATGCGTATTATTGATAAAATAGAGAAAATTGGAAAAGATAATGTAGTGGCTATGTTGGAAGAAATGCAAATAGCAAAAGAGGCTATTGAAAAAATAGTAGATTTTTTGGAAATTACAGGTACAACAGATGAAAAAATACAAGCATTAGAAAATATGAACTTGCAAAGTGAATTGTTTAAAGCAGGCGTAGAAGAGTTAAAAACAGTAGTAAATTATGTGAGAAAATTTGGTGTGCCAGATACACACTTTAAAGTAGAGCTAACCATTGCAAGAGGATTAGATTATTATACAGGAACTGTATACGAAACCTTTTTAAATGAGTATAGAAGTTTAGGAAGTGTATGTTCAGGTGGAAGATATGATAATTTAGCAGAGTATTATACCGATAAAAAAATGCCAGGAGTAGGTGTTTCTATAGGATTAACTAGATTATTTTATCAACTAAATGAATTACAAGCCATCAAGCAAGAGCGAAAATCTATTGCAAAAGTACTAGTCATTCCGATGACAGAAAATATAGAAAAAGCTTTAGAAATAGGGGCTAGTTTAAGAAAGGAAAATATTCCAACAGAAATATACTTAGAAGAAAAGAAAATAAAGGCAAAAATGAAATATGCCAATCACCTAGAAATACCATATGTTATTTTAGTGGGAGAAGATGAAATAAACAATAATGTAGTTACTCTAAAAAATATGGTAACAGGTGAGCAAGAAACCATCCGTTTAGCAGAAGCAATTAGTAGATTGAAGGATTAAAAAAGTGTTAGCCTAGCAGACATATTCTGAAGCGTACAAGCATATAATAATTATAATAGGTTTGTACGAAAGGAAAAAAGCATGATAAATTTGACTGTTTTTCGTTTAAAAGATGTACTGAAATTGTTAGGCAAGGTTTTATTGCTAGTGGGCATTTTATGGATTTTATACATTTTTTTAGGAAATAAAGAAACAACACAGGCTGTTTTTTATAGTATAGCACAAATAGATATGAGAGGACTTTTAGAAGAAAATATACCGGGAATAAAGCAAATACAAGAAGCAGAAACAGAAGATGTGATAGAACAGGTAGAAGAGGATATAGAGGCATTAGATCCTTTAAAAATAGTATTAGATTCAGAGCTAAAAATGGCAAGTGCAGTGGTAAAAAAGGGAAAAAAACAAACAGAAGAAGTAGGAGAAGCTCAGGAGCAAAGTAATGAGCAGATAGAAAATGAGACAGTAAAACAGGCTCAAACAGGATTAAGTACGCAGGTTCTTCCCAATAATGTACCAACAAAATTTACAAATAGTTATCATGGTGTGGAGGTAAGAAATGAAACATCTTATCAACTAACAGAAGAAATGTTAACACCAGATATTACGGTTAGCAGAGAAAATATTATGATTTTCCATACCCATACATGTGAAAGTTATACCCCTAGTGAAGCATATCCTTATACACAAACAGGTACCTATCGAACAACAGATTTAAACTTTAGCGTGGCAAGAGTAGGAACAGAACTAGAAAGGCAATTAAAGAGTTATCAGTATAATGTCATTCATGATGTAACTTATCATGATTATCCAGCTTACAATGTTTCTTATGGAAGATCACTTACAACAGTGAAGAATTTATTACAATTATATCCTAATACAGATGTAGTAATCGATTTACATAGAGATGCTATTGGAGATTATTCTTATGCACCTACTGTGCAAATAGGAGAAGAGTATGCAGCACAACTTATGTTTGTAATAGGAACAGATGGAGGAGGTCTGCAGCATCCTAATTGGCAACAAAATTTAAAATTTGCCATTAAAATTCAAGAAAAAGCAAATGAATTATATCCAGGTTTATTTAAACCAATTATATTACGTAATAGCAGATATAACCAGCATTTAGCAAAAGCAGCTACCATTATAGAGGTAGGAGCTACTGGAAATACATTGGATCAATGTTTGGTTAGTATGAAATATTTAGCAAAAGTAATA
>CALXAQ010000063.1 GCA_944386335.1 uncultured Clostridia bacterium
TCTGGACTCTAATACATCTACTAATGTAAATATTTCAAATTGTTAGAAATTTGTTAGAAAATTCTAGCAATTTTATTATAAAAGCATCAAGGTTAATCTTACGAACTCCTTGATGCTCTTATGGTGCAGATGGCCGGAATCGAACCGGCACGGAGTTTAACCTCCGCAGGATTTTAAGTCCTGTGCGTCTGCCAGTTCCGCCACATCTGCATCTATAACTGGCATTTGTCTTGCGACAGTTATTATTATAATACTAAAAAATATCATTTGTCAATATTTTTACAAAAAAAGAATGAAAAAATTCATTCTTTTTTTGATAACATACCATTGATTCCATCTAATCTGCCTATATGATAAATTTTCATAACGGTTTTTCTAGCAACTTTTAGAATCCACCTTTCATACCAGGAAAGGTGAATCTCTATCTTTTGTAAAATTTCTTCTTCCATAATATTATATACTCCTTTTTTGACTATACAATATTTCTTTTTTTATTATATGCTACTGTCTTTATTTTTTCAACACTATTCGACAATATATTTCAAATTTGTTTCGACAAATTAGTAAATTATTGGAAATATTTATTTTATAATATAATGGAAATAAATATTTAGTCAAAAAACTAGATTTCGACATTTTTCTACTTTATCCTACTCTTAATATCCTGCCTAATTTCATTCCAATTATTCCCTGTAATATATTCTATTCCAACAGAGGACATATATCCTTCTTTTTGTGCTAAAACATTCCATTCATGAACAGAAGGAAACTTTTTACTTTTTTGCACGTAATCTTGCAAAAATTGTTTGCTCATTTGATATAATAAGTATATATCACTATTAGGTGGATACATTTTTGTTTCTCTCTTTCTTTCTAATTGCCAATTCTTCCCATACCAATTAATCCATTGATGCATTTGTTCATTAACATGTAATGTTTGTTCTGCTGTTATCCCATATTCCTCTATAGCTTTATTTAATTTTCTTCTCAACTTTTTTAATTTTTTATTTTTTTTCTTGTTTTCTTTTATTAGTACATTTTTTATTTTTTCTCATGATGTAAATCCTTCATGTGCACATAATGTAGTAACACTATAAAGTTGGAAATACTTTGCGTATTTGTTCCATTCTTCTGCTGTTAAATTTGCGTCTTCAGTTAAACGTTTGGCCAATTCTTTTTTTGATTTTCCTAAATAATCCATCTGTTCCTTCCTATCTTTACTAGGTTAATGACCAATATAAGAATATTATTCCTAGTAGAATTCCTACTAAAACACAAAAAATAGCTTCCCAAAAACCCTTATTATATTCTTCTTCTTCTTTTTCTTTTTCTTTTCTTTTTTGTTTTTCCATTTCTCTTCCTTTTGTTATTTATTTGTGAACATTCTATCTTTTTATAATATATTTGTCAATATTTTTTCGAAAAATGTTTTACTTTTGTGAACACATATGTTATACTTTGTGTAAAAGGAGTGAAAAAAATGCTAACTTCATTAGAATTAGGTAGTTACCTGCAATCTATTAGAAAATCTCAACACTTTAGTTTAAGAAAAGTAAATGAATTATCTGGAATTTCTTATAGTTATCTAAATATGATAGAGCATGGTACTAGAAAAGCCACACCTGATTTATTAAAAAAACTTGCTAATTTATATCAGCTTAATTATCTAGATTTATATCAGAAAGTTGGTTATATAGATAGTTCCTATAAGGAAGGAATCCCTTATTATGCCAAAATACAAGATTATCTTCAAAATCTATCTCCTGCACGTACTCTTCCTGTAGAAAATACTAATCCCTTGACATCTATTTTTGCCATTTCTATGCCAGATGACAGTATGCTTCCTTCTATTTGGAAAAATGATATTATTATTTTGGAAGCCTCCTCAAAATTTTCATCAGGAGATATCGTTCTTTTTTCTATTAATTCTAATACTTTTCTTATCAGAAAAGCTAAAAAAACGCAAAATGGCATTGTTCTACAACCTTTATCTGAACAATATGAACCAACTTTTTACACAAGAGAAGATTTTTCCTCTCAAAAAATAAAAATATTAGGTATTGTTAAGCAACTAAGAAGAGTATTTAACTAGCGATACATACATGTATTTTAATCGTAAAAACAGAAAGAGTTTACTCCACGTAAAGTATACTCTTTCTAATTTTTATTCATATAAATTTTCTTCCATAAAGCCATATACCCTTTCATAGTCTTTTGTATCTTCATAAGCCTTATACACTTCTGAACGATTTTTTCTCAAAAAATTGATAATAGCATATACATCTATCCAAATTTGATTAGAGCCTTCTTTTTGTACTTCATCAAAAATAAGTTGCATTCCAAAATGTAAATGAGGAACATTAATATTATTTACATTCTCTTTACTACTATATCCTGTCATTCCTAAATATCCTATGACATCTCCTGCTTTTACTATTTTCCCTACTTCTATTTCTTTTGCAAAAGGATGATCCTTTCTTAAATGTGCATAATAATAATATCTTTTTTTATCAAAACTACGAATTCCTATTCTCCATCCTCCATATTGATTCCAACCGAGCTGCTTCCACCACTCCAGATTCTACTGCTATAATTGGTGTTCCAACTGCTCCCATTAAATCGTTTCCTAGATGTATTCTTTTATATCCATAAGATCTAGCTGCTCCGAAATCATCATAATGGCTAAAACCATAGTTTTTTGCAATAGGTAAAAATGCTTTTATTCCATATTTCTTTTCAAACACTTTTGTACCATCGTCTTTTTTTACCTGTATTTCATATTCTCCAATAAATTCTTTTAAAATAGCAGTATATGCCTCTAAATAGTAAGAATATAACTTCATATTTTGTGCTATCTCTACCATTGTTTTACCAGTTTGCAATTTTTCTACTATACTATCCAAATCTTTTTGTTTAAAATTTTTAAAATTTCCACCATATTTTGCTCCTAAATAAGCTATTAACTCTATCCAATTCATATCAATTTGTTCTTCTGTGGTATGAGAAACAATATCTAATTTAGCAGTTTTTTCTAATACTTCCTCTGTTACTTGAAAATCCACCCATTTAATATATTCCTTCTTTTCCTCCTCTTCTGTTGCCATAGAAGAAAATAGAAAAAAACAACCTACACTCAAAATCAAAAAAACAATAAGAATAGTAAAAAAAATAATTTTTTTCTTTTCCCATATGATTTGCACACGCATGCACTACACCTCATAAAAAATATATGTACCTTTTGATAAAAAAGAACTTAAAAATCTACATTGTTTTCTTTTCTGCTAAGTTATTTTTTATTGTACTTCTTAATTTATGACAGAAAAAAGAGTAGAAACTGTATTTTCTACTCTACCATATGAATTCATATATTTATATAAATCTCACAAATTATTTTTTATTTACTAAATCTTTTAAAGCTTTTCCTGCTTTGAATACTGGTGCTTTAGAAGCTGGTATTTTAATTTCTTCTTTAGTTTGTGGATTTCTTCCTTTTCTAGCTGCTCTCTTTCTTACTTCAAAAGAACCAAATCCAACAAGTTGAACTTTGTCTCCTTTTGTTAAAGTTTCTGTTATAATGTCAACAAAAGCATTTACTGAAGCCTCAGCATCTTTTTTTGTTGCACCTGTTTTAGCTGCCATAGCTGCAATTAACTCAGATTTGTTCATTTAAATTACCTCCTACTTAAGTTTCATATGTAGATTTTTTTTATCTACTACTAACAATATTCGCCAATCTTTTGTAAAATCCTTCTTTTTTTGCATTTTTTTCTTTCAAACCTTTCTGTCCGTAAGTCTTTTCAAAGTAATGCTTATCAAAATGGCTTGTTTTAGCGGTTTTTACTATTTATATAATCCTATTTTTTCTAAAATTTTATTTAATTTATATCCATAAGGAATCATTTTTATTTCTTCTTTATCTAAAATTTTCAAGACAAAAACAGAAAGAACATATATTATAATGGCAGTAATAATTGCTATTATTGTAGCCATTTTCCCTGCATTTATACCTCCTAACAGCAAATAAAATCCATAAGAACAGATTGCCATCATACCACTTGCTAAAAGTGGCTTTATAATAAATTTAGAAAAACTTAGTCCTAACTTCATATTTCTTCTTAAAACACTAAATCCAATAAAAAATGCGACAGCATGACATACCACAGTTGCAAATGCAGCTCCTGCTGCTCCAATGGATGGGATAGGTACCAACACTAAATTTAAAATTAATTTTAAGATAACTCCTATAGAAAGTGCTGTAGCTGGTACTAAAATCTTACCTAATCCCTGCAATGCTCCGTTTACCGTTTGTTCTAGTACTGTAAAAATAATAGCAAGAGAACTCACTTGAAAGATAAAGGCTCCCTCTGGTGCATTAGGAAACAATAAATTTAAAATTGGCTGTGCAAAAATAATCATTCCAATCATACAAGGTAAACCAATTAACATAGTTACTAGTAACGAAAAAGATACTCTTTTTCTCCCTGTTTCCATATCTCCTGTTGTTTTTGCTGTAGTAATAGCTGGTACTAACGCCGTTGCAAAGGCAATATTAAAAGATAAAGGAAGAGAAGTTAAAGTGTCAACTTTTCCACTTAATATTCCATATTGTGCTTTTGCTTCTGTTTCTGTTAAGAATGTCTTTAATCCTCTTACTACGGTAGTAGAATCTATATTTCTATTAATAGATGTTAAAATAGAACTTAAAGACATAGGAATGGATACAGATAAAATTTTTCTTACTGTTCCTGCTACACTTTTTGTTCTTAAATGACGGGATGTAACAATCTCTTTAGATAAGTCTTCCCTACGTATCTTATAATAAAAGAACAAATAAATAAAACTAGTAATTGTTGCAAAAGTAGTTGCTAAATTAGCACCTGCTGCCATTAAAGTAGTATTTACCCCAGAACTTACTGCCACAATTTCTACAATTAATATAGTAAACAGAGTTTTAAATAATTGCTCTATCGTTTGTGAATTTGCCATTGCTTTCATGTTGCCTCTGCCATTGAAAAACCCCCTAAACACACAAACAATAGCTACAAAAAATATAGCTGGAGATAAAGCCACCAAGGTTAACTCTGACTCTGGTATAGCTAGCCATACATTAGCGATATAATGTGCTCCAAAAAACAAAATCATTGTTCCAATAAGCCCAACGACTGCAAAAGTAGCTAAAGCAATTTTAAAAATACGATGTGCTCCTCTATAATCTTCTTTTGCAATTTGTGCAGAAACTAATCTTGCAACTGCATTAGGTACTCCTGTAGAAGAAACCGTTAATAATAAGGCATAAATGGAAAATCCAGCACTATAAATGGCATTTCCTTCATCTCCAAACCCTTCTTTATTGGTTAAATACCATTTATATACCAATCCTAAAAGCTTAATAAGCACTTGTGAAAACATAAGTGCCATTACGCCTTGCATAAAACTTTCTCCTTTTATTTTCTTGCCTACTCTTTTCCCTCGACTCAAAATTTTTTCCTTCCTTTTTCTATTTTATTTTCCTATTATATGATTATAGTAATAAATAGAAAAATATTCAAGAGTTTTATGCTTTTTTTCGCCAAAGTACTTGTGTTTTTGCTCATTTTATAGGATAATAGATATGTAGAATTTTAACAAATTGAAAATAGAAAGTGGTGGAATGTTTGAAATATTTTGATAAATTTTTAAAGTTTCTGAATACGGATAGAAATACGTTCTTTACATATATCTTAACACTATTATCCATTTACTTTGTAGTAGATAGATTAGTAGAAATATTATTTTTAATTTTTACAGGAGTATCGGTTTCTTATTGGGGTCCATTCATGTACACTTTTGCACTAGCTTGTCCTGTATTTGCTTTTTTATTTTGTTATGGATCCAAGTTTGTTACTTCCAATAAAAAGAAAGAAATGTTTTTTGATTTATATGTTATTGCACTATATATTATAGGAATTTCTATGGTTGTACAATGGGTAAATGAATTAATTTGGTTTGGTTTAATTTCTCTACCTAACTATGGTGTTTTAGCAACACAATTTCCTGAGTTATTTAAGCCTGCCTTAACAGCTATATCCTTATTTATTCCTCTTACCACAGCACCTATTATCTTTAGCTTCTTATATAAAGGTGTTAATGATACAAGATTATGGCAAGAATCTATTTGGGATTATGGTGGAATAAAGTTAACCAATGTAACAGAAGGAACTGGTGCTTATGCTTGCGAAATGTTTATTTGTATGGATAAAGAAACTGGAAGAAAAGCTATTATTCCAGAACAAAGTCGTTTTAATCAATTTTTAGTAGTTGGTCCTTCTGGTTCTGGAAAAACATCTCTTGTTTTTGAGCCAATGATGGCAAGAGATATTGATAAAAAGTTTTTCTTTAAAAATATTGCAAAAGAAATGGGATTTACTGCATTAAAAACTGGTATTGCTACTTTAAACTGTCCCTATCATAATGATTATATTAACGAAAACTTTAGCTTAACAATGCTAACACCAAATAGTAGCAAACTTTCCTTATATAAGGCTTTTATGAAAAAGATGATTATAGGTGAAGTGGATGGAAAATTTGTCTATAAAGATTTAGGTATTACTTCTATTTCTCCTGATTATGAATCTATTTCTCATATTATAGAAGTAGCAAAATGCTATCATATGCCTTATAACTTAGTGGACCCTAACAATGCAGACTCAAAAGGTTTAAATCCTTTTGTATATAAAAATGCTTCTCAAACAGCTGATGTGATTAACTATGTGATTAGAAGTATGTATCAATCTACTGCAGATAACATTCAAAAGGTAACAGTAGAAAATAATACCTTCCAAGCAGTAGAAAATGTATGCATTTTGTTAAGAGTAGCTTTTCCTCTATTCCATGGAGGAGATAAAGATTATCTTCC
>CALXAQ010000064.1 GCA_944386335.1 uncultured Clostridia bacterium
CTTTTAAAATTTGTTTTTCTAATTCTTGCATACGTAAGTTGATACTTTCAATTTCTTCATCTTTCTTTGCTTCATCTTTTATCTCTTCTTGTACAATACCAGCCATTTCCTCTATTTCTTCTTTTAAATTTTGCAAACGATTTAATACTTCTAAGCGTAAATATCTTCTTCCATATTCTTTTGCCTCTTTTACTCTTCCTAGCCTACTTACTTCCTCACTTAATTCATACTCTTCGCCATATTCAGGTATAATTACTGGAATTTGCGTAGTTCCCTGTATTTTTTGCTTTAAAATCACTTGTCCTTCAGGCTCTCCATGTACTAAAAAGATGGTTTTTGGTTTTTTAATAAATGAATAAACAAAGTTTAATAGCCATTCTTGGTCTGCATGTCCTGAATATCCTTCTATATATTCTATTCTAGCATTTACTGCTACTTCTTCTCCAAATATTTTTACGGTTTTGGCTCCCTCTACAATTTTTCTTCCAAGTGTTCCTGGTGCTTGATATCCTACAAATAAAATAGTACTATTAGGATTCCATAAATTATGCTTTAAATGATGTTTAATCCTTCCTACTTCGCACATACCACTTGCTGATATGATAATACACGGCTCATTTTTCTCATTTAATGCTTTAGATTCTTCTGCTGTTTGTGTAAATTCCAGTCCTGGAAAATCTAATGGATTATCGCCTCTTTTAATAACCTCCTGTGTCTCTTCATCAAATAAATCCATATTCTTTTTAAAGACTTCTGTGGCAGAAATAGCAAGTGGACTATCTACATATACCTTGCTTTTCATTAAAGTTTGATATTTCTCTTTAAAATGTTCTTCTTTTTCTTCTTCTTTCAAATGATTTAATTCATATAAAATTTCCTGGGTTCTTCCTACTGCAAAAGATGGAATAACTACAGTTCCTCCCTTATCTAATGTCTCTGATACCACATTTAAAAACATTTGTGCTTTTTCTTCATTTCTATTATGTAATCTTCCACCATAAGTAGATTCCATAATTAAATAATCTGCGTCCTCTATCATTGTTGGAGAAGATAATAGTGGAATATCGTTATTCCCCAAATCTCCTGTAAATACCGCTTTTGTTGTTTTATCAGTTTCCTCTGCCCACACTTCTATAATTGAGGAACCTAGCATATGACCTGCATCATTAAATCTCACATGAATATTCTCATCTATATCTATAATTTGATCATATTTTATAGGCCTAAATATTTCCATACATCTTATAGCATCTTGTGCTGTATATAAAGGCGGTACTTCTTTAAGCCCTTTTCTCTTTCTTTTTCTATTTTTCCATTCCACTTCCATTTCTTGTATATGACCACTATCTGGTAGCATAATGCTACACAAGTCACAAGTAGCCTTTGTAGCATAAATTGGATTTCGATATCCTTCATTATATAGCTTAGGGATCCTTCCTGAATGGTCTATATGTGCATGGGTTAACAGCACAAAATCAATTTCTTCTACTGAAAAAGCAAATGGTGCTTCATTTTCCCATTCTTGTTCTGCTGCTCCTTGATACATACCGCAATCTACTAAAAATTTTTTTCCTGCTGCTTCTACTAAAAAGTTAGAACCTGTTACCGTTTTGGTAGCTCCTAAAAAAGTAATTTTCATATCCACTTTCCTTTATTCTTTATTTACAATCCATTTTTTTAGGCTTAAGAAGGATTGTATAAGTAAACTTAAATGGCATTTTAAATAAATAATTTTATTTTTTTGTTTAATCTAACGTTTATCTCTGTATTTTGTTTTAGTCTTTCTTCTATTTTTCTTTCTAATACATTTTCATCATAGGATTCTATTGATAAAACACCTTCTTTATATTTCATTTTTAAGTAAATATTCTCCATTTTCATAATTTTACTTGTAAAAATATATTGCAATATTAAATAATTCGTTTCCTCTTCCTCACTAATTTGCTCTAATACTTTTTTTTCACAAGCTTTTTGAATACATTTTCTTTGAAGAGCAATTCTCTCTCCTTTTGCTAGATTACTTGTTCCTATACTATTTTGTGGTGTGGGAATATAATAAATATATCGTAACAAATAAATAAAATCTGTCATTTGTTTTTTAGTTTCTACCTTTTCCAATTTCTTTTCTAGAACTTGAAAAAAAAGCTTTTGCCACTTTTCCAAAAGTAAATCCATATGAGTATTTTCTTGTTCTATTCCTATTTCTTCCCAAAATTCTTTTTCTTGTTCTAAATTTTTCTGGCTTTGTACAAATTGCTTTGGTTCTATAGATTGATTTATTTGTTTTATTTCCATCATGCAGTAAACTCTTTCTTGTTCCAGTCTATCTACTAAATGGCTAATACTAAAAATCTTTTCTTTATTTGGCAATTTCTTATTCCTATTTGCATATTCTTCTTTTAATAAAACATCATCATTGATAATGGTATCTATCTGCTTTATTTTTTTAGCTATTTCTTTTTTTTCTTTAGTTTTATTTTCAATATATTTTTCTCTATCTTTCATTGTATCTAATATATTTATAATTTCATCATATTTTCCTTTTAGTCTGTGCTTTTCTTCTTTATGATCTTTGGTAAAAATAGCTATCCATACTTGATATAATACTTTCATCATTGAATCTGCTAGTTCTTCTCCATATTTTTCTCTTATACGCTCTTTCATCTCCTGTAGGTAATCTATTGGTTCATGTTCTTGATATATATTATCAAAACTCTTATTGCTCAGAATAGTATTAACTGGTTTTTCTTCTATTTGTTCCTCTTCTTCTGGAAATGTTTCTTCTTTGTTCACCCATGCCCTCATAAAGTTTTCTCCTAACAAAATCAATAATTCTTGATAAACGGTATGGATATATAGATTTTCCATTTCCTTTGTTAGAACATCCCAAGACCAACCATTAAAATCTCGAATGACTTCTACCTCATTCATAATAGATCCTTGTTTTAAAAATTCTGATACAGAAGGAGCAACAATCTCTTCTCCTTCTAAAGATGTATTTTCTTTCTGTGCCAAAGAAAATAACGCCTCTAATACTGTTTTTTCATTTTGGTAACTAATAATCTTCCCTTTTGTCTTATCTACTATAAAACTTTTTCCTTGTAGTTCTTCACTTTCTTTAGTATAAGGCTTTACAAATTCTATTTGACTACATTGTTCTTGTATAATTTGAATAATATTTTTTACATAATCTTTTTTTGTCTCTACATTCTTTTTTACTATTTCATAATCTGAATAAGCATTTTCTATTTTATATAACATATTTAAAAGAAGGTTTTTTACATCTTCTGAAAACCCCTTCTTTTCTAGTACCACTTCTAATTCATTATTATAATTTCCTATCATACGAATTTTGGAAAAAATATCTTCTTTAGCCATTTTTTTCCTTTCTCTCTCAAAGCATCCGCTTTAAGAATACCTTTCTTTTGTAATTTTTTGCACATTTAAGATTTTTTATGCACTTTCTTGTGTTTTTATTCCTCAATCTCTTCTGGTGTAGTAGCCATTTTTAGTTCTGCTAATTTTTCTTTACTTAGAAGTACTTCACGTGGTTTACTTCCTTGATATCCAGAAATCACACCTCTTTCTTCCATTTGATCTATAATTCTACCTGCTCTTGCATACCCTACTTTAAATCTCCTTTGTATAAAAGAGGTTGAGGCTTGTCCTGTTTCTACTACTACATCTATTGCTTCCATTAATAGTGGATCTGTATCATCTTCTTCCATGCTTTCTGCTTCTAATTCTTTATCTGACTTATTCGCATTTTCTATACTTTGAATTATATCTTCACTATAACTTACTTCTCCATTTGCTTTTAAGAACTCTACTATTTTTTCTACTTCTGCATCTGATACAAAAGCTCCTTGTATTCTAGTTGGCTTTGGTGCTCCTGATGGATAAAAAAGCATATCTCCTTTTCCTAATAATTTTTCTGCTCCTATCATATCTAGAATAGTTCTTGAATCTACTTGAGAAGATACTGCAAAGGAAATTCTTGAAGGAATATTGGCTTTAATAATACCTGTAATAACATCTACTGAAGGTCTTTGCGTAGCAATCACCAAATGCATACCTGCTGCTCTTGCTTTTTGTGCTAAACGACAGATAGAATCCTCTACATCTTTTGCAGCTACCATCATTAAATCTGCAAGCTCATCTATAATAATCACAATCTGTGGTAATTTTCCAATGCCACCTTCTTTTGCTACTGCTTCGTTGTATCCTTTTAAATCTCTTACACCTTTTGCTGCAAAAGTAGCGTATCTATTTTCCATTTCTTGTACTGCCCAAGCAAGTGCTCCTGCCGCTTTTCTAGGGTCAGTTACTACTGGAATTAATAAGTGTGGTATTCCATTGTAAACTGATAATTCTACCACTTTTGGGTCTACCATTAATAGTTTTACTTCGCTTGGTTTTGCTTTATAAATAATGCTAGAAATTAATGTATTAATACATACACTTTTTCCAGAACCAGTAGCTCCTGCAATAAGTACATGTGGCATTTTCGCAATATCTGTTACCACTTCTTTTCCTGCTACATCCTTTCCTAAAGCAAAAGCAAGTTTTGATTTATGGTTTTTAAAAGTATCTGTGTCGATAATTTCTCTTAAGTGTACTACCTCTGTTTCTTTATTTGGCACTTCTATTCCTACAGCTTGTTTTCCTGGAATAGGGGCTTCTATTCTAATTGTTTCTGCTGCTAAGTTTAAAGCAATATCATCTGCCAAATTTGCTATTTTGCTAACACGTACGCCTTCTGCAGGTTTTAGTTCATATCTTGTAATGGCAGGTCCTACAGATACATTTTCTACTTTTGCAGAAACACCAAAACTATATAACGTTTTTTGTAATCTTGTTGCTGTATCTGTTACTGCCTTTTTTCCGCCCTTCAATGTTCTTTTTTCTGGTTCACTTAATATTTCTATTGGTGGAAATTCATAATTTTCATCTTCAACTGTCATAGTATGTTCTAATGTTAACACTTCTCTTACTTTTTCTTCTTTTGTTTCTTGTTCTTGTTTAAAAAGATTAGCCTCTATCGTATTTGGAGAAGACTTTTCTGGTTCTTTTTCTAATGCTAATGGAGCAATATCTTCTTTTCCATGATGATATTTTTTTAATTTCGAATTTCTTTTATCCTCTTCCTCTAATCCATTCAAGTTAATGGTTAGTTGTTCTTCATCTATTTCCATTGCTTTTCTTTTTGCTTCTTCTTTTTCACGCATTCTTCTTTCTCTCGCTGTTTCCTTATGTCCTTCCTCCATCTCTTCTTCTAATCTTTTTGTATTTTTGCTACGTTCTTTCCTTTCTTGTAATTTTTCCTCCGCTCTTTCTTCTCTTCTTTCTAGCATTTTATCTACTAGGTTAGATATAATTTCAGAAGGTTTAATTGCAAACATAAAAATAAGAAGAATACAAGCTACTCCAAAGGCTAATACTACCGTTCCTGATGTACCTAATAAATTGATTAATGGAGAGGCTACAACCGTTCCTATTACTCCACCACCAATATCTCTTTCTCCCAAATAGTAGGCCTGTTTGGCCATCGCTTTATAATCTTCAGATTGTGTAATATTTCCTGTAGAAATTTGAAAAACACTCATAACGACAGCCACACATAGTAGAAAGATTGCATACTGTATTAACTTTGTATATAATTTATCTTTTCCATCATAAGCCAAATAAATGCCAATAGCAAAAGTACCTATTGGGATAATATATTTAATCATTCCCATAATTCCACCTAGCATTGGACTTAATGTTTCTCCCAAAAATCCTGACTTTGTATAAATAAGTACCATTAATAAAATGCTTAAAATAAGCATTCCTACTACGGCTACATCTATATTTATTTTAGATTGTTTCTTTCTTCCTCTTTTTCCTTTTGCCATAGTTGTCTCTCACTCCTCTAGTTTATTTACTTTTTTACACTTTAATTCTATCATTCTCCTTTTCCTTTTGCAACCATTTCAAACAAATTTTTTGAACTTTAGGGACGTTCCTTAAAGTTCAGTTAAAAACCTAAGTTTATGTAAAATTAAATAAAAAATGAACTTTAAGGAACGTCCCTAAAGTTCACTTAAAGTTCATTTTAATTCTTTTCTATTATTTTGAATGGTATCCAGAGCTACTTGCAATGCACTTTCCACATTTTGAAGAATACTATCCGCATACTCTTTTGTTCCTTTTGAAATCTCTCTTGACATTTCATTGGCTGTCTCTATAATTTCTGCTTTTTGCTCGTATGCCTTTCTAGTTATTTCATGTTCATCTATCATAGAAATAATTCTATTTTCTGCTTCTTTTACAATATCATCTGCCTCTTTTTGTGCCTCTACTAATATACGTTGCCTTTCTTCTTTTACCCATTTTGCTTGTTTTAATTCATCTGGTAGCTTAATTCTCATTTCTTTAATTAAGTCTAACAATTCTTCTTTATCTACCATTGCTTTACCACTAAAAGGCAAATTTTTACTATTTTCTAATAATTCTTCCATTGTTTCTAATAAAGTAAATATCTCCATTTACGTTTTAGCCCCTTTCCATTAGGAATAATAGTTTTACTCTCCCATACTTTCTAATATCTTTTACTTCTATATTTCTTTTCTTTAATTCTTCTAATTCTCTCGTTTCATCATCTGTCTCTATTACAATTCTGCCTTTTTGAGATAACAGTTTTTCTTTCATTATTCTTTCTACTGCTTCTACTGCTATATTAAAACGATAAGGAGGATCTAAAAATATAATATCAAATGTTTCCCCCTTCATTTCTTGTAAACATTGTTTATAATCCTTTTGCAATATAAGTGCTTTTTTCTCCAAGTGTGTTCTTTCTACATTACTCTTTATTTTTTTTGCTGCTTCACGAGATTTTTCACAAAATACACAAGAACTTGCTCCTCTACTTAATGCCTCTATTCCTAATGCTCCACTTCCTGCGAACAAATCTAATATCTTTGCCTCTTGCAAATATGGTTGTAGAATACTAAACAAAGCTTCTTTTACTCTATCTAGCGTTGGTCTTGTCGCTAAACTATCTATAGATTCTAATTTTATCCCTTTTGCTATTCCACTAATTACTCTCAACTACTAAAGCCCCTTATATTGATATATTACTATTTTATCTATTTTTGTCGATATGTCAAGCATATTTACGCAAATGTAATATAGTTTTAACAATTCTGTAATACTTTCATACACTTGTAATAAACATGCTCATTATACACTATTTTTCTCATTTTTGCAATATGTTAACTTACTTTTTTAGTTTTGCTTTTCTTCTTCCTATTCCTAAAATCATACTGAAAATATTGTCGTTAAACTAATTTTAGGAATAGGAACTAGAAGCAAATTCTTATCACATAAAAAAAATGTCAAAGTTTCCTTCAACATTTCTTTTGTTCTAATTAACTTCCTTATTAATATCTTTAATCAATTCTAACTGTGAAATTAGCAAAGATTCCATTTTTGCCTTATATACTTCAAATTGTTGTTTAATATCTTCTAATTCCTTTTTCTTAATTAGTATTTCTTGTCCTAAATCATCTACTGACTTTCTAGCATTTCCTTCTGCTTCTTTAATAATTTGTTCTGCTTGTTGTCTTGCTACTTCTTTTACTTCTTCTGCTGTAGATTGTGCCATCATTAAAGTATTTTGAAGGGTATCTTCTATTGTCTTATAATGTAATAGACTTTTTTCTAATTCTTCTACTCTTGTCTTTAATTCTGAAGATTGTTTATATGCTTTTTCATAATCCACAGTTAAATCATCCAAAAATTCATCTACTTCTTCTACACTATATCCATTCATCATTTGTTTCGAAAATTTTTTGTTTTCTATATCTAAAGGTGTTAACATATCCATTCCTCCAAATTTAAAGCTTCTACTAGTTTATTTAGTTATTTGCTGCATTATTTCTTAGCCATGATACACTAAGTCTATTTTTTATTTCTTCTCTTGCCATTTCATTTGTTATCTCATAATTATATGGTGCAATTAAGAATATAGAATTAGACACTTTTTGAATATGTCCATCTAACGCGTGTACTGCTCCACTTACAACATCTACAATACGTCTTGCAATATCTTTATTGACATATTCTAGATTTACAATAACTGATTTTTTCTCTTTTAATAAATCACAAATACTCTCTGATTGCTCAAAGCTAGTTGGCTGTGATATAACCATTTTAATAGATTGTGTTTGTGGCATGTTTACCACTTTTGTATTACCACGTCTATTCCAAAAATTCTTATTTTCTTCTACTTCTTCTGTGTTTTCTTGCTCTTCTTCATATGCTTCTTCCTCATCATATGCTTCCTCTGCAGTATCCATTCCTAATAAATCTAACACTTTATTCACGATTGCTCCTGACATGTTAAAACCTCCTATTTATCGTCCTTAGTATTTTTACATAAGTATCTAACTTTTTTGCTTTATTGTCAATACTTTTTAAGATTGTCATCGTAATTTAATATTCTTGTAATATATTTGTAATATTTTAAAGCACTATTTCGTCGTATAATGCTATTTTAGTTCGATTTTTGACTTCTTCTTGCCTAACTCCCTTTTCCGTCAATTCCTGACTATCTGTATAATTCGTAATAATGGCGTATTGGTCATTTGCTTTTAATACTTTTACATATATTTTTTTGTCATCATAGCCAGCTCTTCTTCTTACTACATAAGCAAGATTATCGTTTTCCCATTTAATAGCCTCATTTGGTACTTTTAACCCTTCTGCATTCCACCAAATAACCTCTAAAGATATCTTTCTATAATTAATTAGTTCCTCCACATAACGTTCAATTTTAAATACAAATACATTCCCTTCTTCTTCATCTTGTGCTATATATTCAATGGTTGCCTCCACTTCTTTTTCATTTGATAAGCGTAAAGAAACCATGTCTCCTATTTCTGCTTGTTTAGATATTTCACTATTTAATACACAGGCTATATAACAAGAAAAATTATCAATTACTTTTCCACTCTCTTCACTCGTTGTAATAATTTCTCCTGTTTTTAAATGGAAATCTTCTAAAAAGTTCTTACTCAATGTACCAAAACTACTTGGTGTTAATACTTCTTCTAGCCCATCTACTCTATAGGATACAATACCAGAAGACGGTGCATTTACATATTCTGAACCACTATTCAATTGATTTTCATAAATGCTTCTTTCATCAATTAAACTTTTTAAATAAGATCCTGATGGACTTAATTCTCCTGCTATCTTAGCTTTTTTTGTAATAGCATTATTAATATCCTTTTTATATTCTTTTATTTTTTGTAGATCACTTATTTCATAAACTTCATCTAACTTTTTTGTAATATTTTCTTCTAGTAGTTTTATATCAGATGAAAAAATATTATTTTCACTTTCCCAAGCTTCTGCAATTTTTGTATCCAATTCTGCAATTTTTTGCACTAATTGTTCCTCGCCATTTGTAAAATAACGAAATACTGCTTCTCCTTTTGCTACTTTTTCTCCTTCTGTTTTTATCTGTTCCATTCCATTTTTGTAGTTTTCTCCTTTTATCACTGTCTCATTTCGAATAATATATCCTTGTGCTACTTCTTCTTGTGATAAACTTCCATTTTCTATTACAAATGTATCTGTTGGATTTTGAAATAACTGATAGGTAATATAAGCAATATAACAAAAAATTAAAATTGCTACTACAATAATAACTCCCTTTTTCCACTTATCCTTTATTTCCTTCTTCACTCTTTATAACCTCCCATATGGTGCGAATGTTATCTTCTTGTTTATTTTCTCCCACTAACCAAATAACCTGTTTATTTTTTCTAAACCATGTTAATTGCCTTTTAGCATACCTGCGTGTCTCTCTTTTTATTTTTTCTATCATTTCCTCTTTAGTTATTTTGTTTTCTAAGTATTCTACCACTTCTTTATATCCTAATGCCTGCATAGCTGTTGGAAAACAAGAATACTTTTTCCAAATATTTTCTACTTCTTCTACTAACCCTTGTTTTATCATTTCTTCTACTCTTTGATCTATTCTCTTGTACAAAGTTTGTCTTTCCCACGTTAATGCAAATACTTTATAATCATATTCTGGTAGATTTTTTCTAGATTCTTTTTCTAATTCTGTTTTTGTTTTACCTGTCTGATGATATAATTCTAATATACGTATAATCCTTTTTTTATCTGTTTTACTAATTTTATGTGCTGCTTCTGCATCAATTTGCTCTGCTCTTTTATATAATTCCTCTAATCCTATTTCTCCCGCTTCTTTCTCGAGTTGTTCTCTATATACTAAATCCGTTTTTTGTTCTAAATACTCTATTTCATACACTAAAGCATCTATATATAAGCCTGTTCCTCCTACAATAATTGGTATTTTGCCCTTTTGTAAAATTTGTTTTATTGCTTTTTTAGCTTCTTTTTTGTAATCTGCTACACTAAATCTCTCATCAGGATTTACAAAATCTATTACATAATGTGGTATTCCCTGCATTTCTTCTTTACTTACCTTTGCTGTCCCGATATTCATTTCTTTATAAATTTGCATAGAATCTGCACAAATAATTTCTCCTCCTATTTTTTTTGCGAGTTCTATGGAAAGACTTGTTTTTCCAGAAGCTGTAGGACCTTCTATTACAATTACTAACGGTTTTGCCATGTTTATTTCCTTTCTATAGTGCTTTATTTACATAAGGTAAAGCTGTTTCATGTACTAAATCATTTTCTATTTCCATTATTTCTTCATTTACTATTGTATTTTCTTCTACCATTTCATTAGCCTCTATATTTTCTTGTACTTCTTGATTTTGTGTATTTTCTGCTATATCTTTAATATTTTGAAAAACAGATTGGAAATAGAAATATTCTGCTATCATTACGATTATCATGATAATTCCTACTGTAATTGCTCTTTTTACAAATATATCTGGTTTTAATTTTTTATCTTTATATTTTTGATAGCTTGCAGCCAAAAACGGTACACTTAAAATGATATTCACAGGAACAAATATATAAGTAAGATAGGTTTTAGACTGCTGTATTACATTCTCTTCCATTCCCCACGCACTCAAAAGGCAAACAAAAGAAATAAGTATATAATTTACTGCAAAACTGATAGCAATAAATATAATTTTATTCATTTTTGACATTTTTTTTACAAATTGATAAATAATGAAAAGTGCAATAGCATTTACTGCTAACATTGCTAACATCATCCATATATCCATATTTTTTCTTTCCCTTCTTATTATTTTCTTCTTTCAAATTTTCTTTCTATATCATTTTTTGTCATTCTAATAGCTGTTGGTCTGCCATGTGGACAAGTAAATGGATTAGGAAGTTCTAAAAGTTCTTCTAGTAAGCTTTCTACTTCTTCTTTTGTTAATGCCATATGTGCTTTTACCGCTGCTTTACATGCTATTGTAGCTAGAAACTTTTCTTCAATTTCTTGTTTTGCTGTTCTTGCTACGGTATTTATCTCATCCAATGTTTCTAAAAACAGTTGCCTTGTATCTAAATCTATGCAAATATTAGGTACGCCTGTTAATTTGATAGTATTTTCTCCAAATTCTTCTAATACAAAACCTGCTTTTTCGAATAGTTCCATATTATCTTTTGCTATTCCCATTTCTTTGTGTGTTAATGTAATGATATCTGGTAATAACATTAATTGAGAATCTTTATTCTTATCACTATAATAATTTGCTTTTACTTTTTCATACATAATTCTTTCATGTGCTGCATGTTGATCTATCATGTATAATTCATTTTCTATTTCTATTAAGATATAGGTAGAAAATGCAATTCCTATCCATTTATATGCTTTTCTTTTTTCCTTTTTCCCTTCAAATAAAGAAACATTCTCTACCTGTTTTAAGTCATCCATATCTTTTAATAGATATCCTGCAGATTCTTCTTCTATCTTTTCTTTTTTAGGATTACTTCCAAAAATACTACTATACATTTTCTCAAAATCTGCTATATCTTGCCTATCAGTATTTTTTTCGTCTGATTTTATTTGCGAAATATCTATTTTTTTCGTTTGTTCTTTTTCTAATACTTCTTTTACATTTACAACTTGCGTTTCTTCTTTTTTTGTTTTTTCTTCTAGTTCTTTTTTTACAGCATCTGTATCTACTACTAAAGTATTCTCCAATTTTTGTACATAAGTATCTATATTAGGTTTTTGCACAACTTCTACCTTTGTCTGTGTATTTGGTATTTGTCCATCTAATATAAAGTCTTGTTTTTCCCTTTCTTGTCTATCTTGATACACTTTTTCTAATACATTATTCGCTTCTATTTGCATCGGATTATCTTTTTTTACACGAAATCTTTGAAATAATCCCAATTTTTCTGCTTCTTTATTTTCTAATGGCATAGTTGTATTAGTCATACTAATTTTATTTTCTAATGAATAGTCCTTTTCTGGATTAGAAATTAAATCTGCCTTTAATAAGCTTTCTTTTATTGCATGAAATACTGCTTTAAACACCTTATTTTCTTCTTCAAAACGAACTTCTAATTTAGTAGGATGCACATTTACATCCACTTTCTGTGGATTCATTGTCAAATTTAGTATTAAAAATCCAAACTTTCCAATTGTAAGCATTCCTTTAAAAGCTTGCTCTGCCGCTGAACTCAAGGTTTTATCCTTTATGTATCTCTGATTTACAAAGAATAGTTGATTAGAACGATTCGAACGAGCAATGTTTGGCTTTCCTACCACTCCTTTTATTTGAATATCTTCATAAGTATAATCTACTTCTAATAGATTTTCTGCCACTTCTTTTCCATATATACTATAAACAATTGCTTTCAAATCCCCATTTCCAGATGTTTGAAGTATAGTTTTTCCACTACTAATTAATCTAATAGCTATGTTAGGATTCACTAATGCAATTCTTGTCATAACATCCTCTATATATCCAGCTTCTGTAAAATCTTTTTTTAAAAATTTGTAACGTACTGGTGTATTATAAAATAAGTTCTGTACTGTAATAGTAGTTCCATTTGGGCAACCTGTTTCTTGTTTTTCTATTATATTGCCACCTTCTACAGTAATTGCATACCCTTCATCATTAAGTTTTGTTTTAGATTGCATATTTACTTTTGCAATAGAGGCAATACTAGCTAATGCCTCTCCTCTAAACCCCATAGAAGTAATAGTATCTAAATCTTGTGCACTTCTTATTTTAGAAGTTGCATGTCTTTCGAAAGCAATTTCCATATCATCTGGCATAATTCCCTTTCCATTATCTGTAACACGTATATAGGAAATTCCTCCATTTTTTATTTCTACATTTATTACAGTTGCTCCTGCATCAATGGCATTTTCCACTAATTCTTTTACTACAGAGGCTGGTCTTTCAATTACTTCCCCTGCTGCTATTTGGTTAATAGTTAGGTCATCTAGTAGTACGATATTTCCCATCTATATTTCCTCCTATTTTTTTTCCTTTTTTCCTATCACTGGCATTATATCATTATTCTTTTATTTTTGTATAGTTTTTTTTGGTTTTTTTATGATTTTTTGTTGCTATTTCTTTTTCTATCTCTTTGTAACACTTTTTCCTCTTTTGAATAAGATATACCATACTAAAGAACAAGAAAATCTAATAGGAGGTACTTTCAATGGGAAATTGCTCATGTAACAGTGAAATTCTTTGGTTCATTATCCTATTCTTGCTACTTTTCTGTGGTTGCAATAATAGAGGATGCGGATGCAACTGTAACTGTAACACTGGTTGCTAACAAAACCTCTTAGCAAGATAAAAGAAAAGTTCAAAGTATGCTTTGAAAGGAGGGAAAAGTTATGCCAGAAAATAGAAGTTGCGGATGCGGATGCGGCGGTTTCGGTGGAGACTGTATCTGGATTATCATCGTTTTAATTTTAATATGCTGCTGTTGCGGAGGAAACAACAACTGTGGCGGATGCTGCTAGTAGTTTACTGCAAACATAAAAATAAAGAGGAAATCAAAAGTTTCCTCTTCATTTTTTATGTTTTTCCAGCTACATACCCCGTAGAATAGGCAATTTGTAAATTAAACCCTCCTGTATAGGCATCTACATCTATTATTTCTCCTGCAAAATATAAATTTTTTATTAGTTTAGATTCCATCGTTTTAGGGTTTATTTCTTTTATGTCTATTCCCCCCGCAGTAACAATAGCTTCTTGTATTGGTCTAAAAGCCGTTAAAGTAATGGGTAATTGCTTTACGGTTGTTACTAATTGTTTTCTTTCCTGCTTTGTAATATGATTTACCTTTTTATCTATTGGTATATTGGATAAATAAATAATGGGCATAATTAATTTTTGTGGTAATAAATCTTGCAAACTATTTTTTATTTCTTTATTTTTATATTTTTCAAAATCTCGCAATATACGATTTTCTAACTTTTCCTGTGATAATGCAGGTTTTAGATCAATAGACAAAACTATCTTTCCCTTCTTTAAGGTCTCTTGTATATGAGGATAACGAAGTAAATGAGCAGATGCACTCAAAATAGTAGGCCCAGATACTCCAAAATGTGTAAATAGCATTTCTCCAAAGTCCTCATAAATCTTCTTATAATTTGTCTCATCTCTTATCATTATAGCTACATTTTTTAAGCTTAACCCTTGGCAATCTTTACATAATTGTAAAGAAGTATATTCTTCTTTTTCCTTATCATCACTTGCACACATAGGAACCAATGATGGAAAGATTTTAGTAACGTGGTGTCCTATCCTTTCTGCCATTTTATAACCGTCTCCCGTAGATCCTGTTTGCGGATAGCTTTTTCCTCCTGTTGCTAAAATAATTTTATCCCCTAAAATTTTTTCGTTTTTCGCAGTTTTTACTCCTTTTGCAATTCCATTTTCTACTATGATTTCTTTTACTTCTGTATTTATTCTTATCTCTACTTTTTCCTGTTCTAATTTTCTTAAAAAGGCCTGTAACACACTCTGTGATCTATCTGTTACTGGAAATATACGATTTCCTCTTTCTTCCTTTACTTCTACTCCTTGCTCTTGTAAGAAATAAATGATATCTAAGTTTGTATATTGTTCTAATGCACTATATAAGAATTTTCCATTTCCTGGTATATTCTTAACAAATTCTTCTATTGGAATACTACTTGTAATATTACATCTTCCTTTTCCTGTTATTAATAATTTTGTTCCACAACGTTCTTTCTTTTCTAATAAGATTACTTCATTTTTTTCTTTTGCTGCTTGTATGGCTGCCATCATTCCTGCTGGTCCTCCACCTATTATAATTACTTTCATACTCTCACTTCCAAAACTTGTTTTTTTATATTTATTTAACCCAAAAGTTGGCACTTTTGGGTTTTATGAATTTTGCATATTTTGTATTGCTTTTAATACTCCTAGTTTTCCATATTCGTAGGTAAGTCCACCTTGTAAAAAAGCTATATATGGTGGGCGAATTGGTCCATCACAAGATAGTTCTATAGAAGACCCCTGTGTAAATGCTCCTGCTGCCATAATTACTTTATCCGTGTATCCAGGCATATCCAATGGTTCTGGAATAGACATTGCATCTACAGGCGATCCCATTTGTATTCCTTGGCAAAACGCAATTAATTTTTCTGGTGATTGCATATAAATAGTTTGTACAATATCTGCTCTTTCTGCATAAGGATCTGGTTCCACATAATAGCCTAAATCTCCTAATAATTTACTAGCTAAAATGGCTGTTTTTAAACTAGATGCTACGACACTAGGTGCCATAAAAATTCCTTGCAAAAAAGATTTATTAATTCCTAATGTTGGCCCCACTTCTTTTCCTTCTCCTGGTACGGTTAATCTTTCTGCAGCAAGTTCTACTAAGTCTTTTCTTCCTACTATATAAGCTCCATTTGGTGCAATTCCTGCTCCTAAATTTTTGATCAAAGAACCTACTACAATATCTGCTCCTACTTCTATTGGCTCTTGCTTTGCTACAAATTCGCAATAGCAATTATCTATCATAATAATAACATCTTTATCTACTTCTCTTATTTTTTTTATTACTTCTCTTAAGGCTTGTATTCCTATACTTTTTCTAGTACTATATCCTTTAGAACGTTGTATTTCTATCAATTTTACCTTTTTTTGTTGTAATCTATTTTGTATTTTTTCTATGGCAAAACTGCCATCTTCTTCTAAATCTATTTGTTCAAAGGAAACTCCAAAAGATTTTAAAGAACTTGGGTTATCTACAATTCCAATTACCTCGTCTAAAGTGTCATATGGCTTTCCTGTTATGCTAAGAAGTGTATCTCCTGGTCTTAAAAAAGCAAACAAAGCAACTGTTAATGCATGTGTACCAGAAATAAATTGTCCTCTTACTAATGCATCTTCTGCCCTAAATATTTGTGCAAATACTTTTTCTACTGCTTCTCTTCCTATATCATTATATCCGTAACCAGATGTAGAGCCAAAATGAATTTCCGAAATATGGTTTTGTTGTAATGCATGTAATACTTTCACACTATTATATTCACATATTTCATCTATTTCTTCATATTTTACTTTTAATTCTTCTTCCTTTTCTTTTGCCCATTCTTCTAGTTCTGGTTTGATTCCCATTATTTCATACATTTTTAATCACATCCTTTCCTACTCTTTTTCCTATTCTTCTACTAATTCATCTGTATAATATACTAATCCATAACCAAAATTCAATCTGCAATATTTCCCAATAAATTCTGGTTCTTCTAAATCTATACTATAACTTGGTTCTACTAAGATAGTTCCATTTTTATCTACTACTCCCCATTTGTCATCCTTTTTTATTCCAGCAAATCCATAGGTATTTAGTTCTGTTACCATGTCATATTCAGTAGCAATTACTACATTTCCTTCTTTATTACAAAATCCCCATTTTCCATTTTCTTCATAAGCAAATAATGGATTAGCCGTAAAAATACTAGTATTTTGTATTTCATTTCCTTGTTTATCAAAATATTTTCTTTGTGTGTCTGTACTTATTTTTATATAGTTATCTTCTACATATACTGTAGCATTTGTAAAAGAGGCTACTTTTTCCAATTTTTCATTGTACAAATCCGTTGTATTGGTTGTTGTATCAATTGCTTGTAATACATTAGCATTTTGTATTTTTTGTATTACACCATATGTAATAGGTATTTTTTGTTCTTTATTGCTATTGACAACTCCTATTTTTCCTCCTTCTGTAACAATAAAATTGTTATCAAAAGCATATTCCACATAGGTATATTTTATATCTAATACTGGATTTTTATTCTCATCTACTACTCCATATAACTGTTCTTCTTGCACAGCAATATTAAATGGTGTATTTTCTACTGCTATATAGCTAATTGTTTCATATTCTTGTTTTTCTCCTTCAAAGTTATATAGTTCTACATTACCATTTTTTTGTGTCTGAATACCGTTATTTACAAATAAAACTGTATCATATTCGGGTGTTAATATGGTGTTCCCCTCTCTAGTAAGTACTCCTTCTTTTCCATTTTTTTGTACAATAAATCTATCATGATTTCCAATATATTCTACTTCTTCATATTCTCTTGGAGTTACATTTTCTTTATTTTTCATAATCGCTGCTTGTCCGTTTTCAAAAGCTAATAAATAAATATCTTCTCCTTTTATTTCAGTTATTCTATCTATTTCATTATATTTTGCTTCTAATATTAATTCTCCTGCATACGTAATATATCCATATCGATAGCCTTGTTCTGTTTTATTAGCTACAATAAATCCTGCCTCTTTATATTTATTTGTCTCTTCATAATAGCCATCTGCTGTAATACTATCATATTCTATTGGTACCATTTCTTTGCCTTTTATATTAATAACTCCATACTTTCCTTCTTGTTCTACTAATAAACATCCTTCTTTATAGGATAAACTCTCTATCGAATGATAGATTGGTTTTGTTAATTCTTTACCCGTAAAATCTATAATACCATATTTTCCATCTTTTTTGTAACGTAAAACACTTTTTTCAAAAGGCACTTCATCTACACTAGCATCTTTAAATTCTAAAGCTGTCACTTGTTCATATTTGCTAAACAATACCTCCTTTTTATCATTTACTACCATTGTTTCATAGTCTTCTGCTCCTAATTGGTAATTAGAATAACATATAAAAATAGCTTTTGAAGGATTTGGTATTTGTACCATATCATATTGTGGCTCTATAATAATATTTCCATTTTTATCAATAACTCCATATTGTTCCTGTTTATATAGCTTAAAGTATTGATATTCTCCTACTGTTTCTACTTCATAGCTTTTATCTGTCATTGAGAACCACATTATTACTCCTACGGTAATCATAACAACTAAAGCACATATTCCTATCATAAAGCCTATTTTTTTCTTATTATTTTTTTTCTTTTCCATCGATTTATCTCAAACCTTTCTTTTTACTTTTCTTGCGTTTCTTCCTCTACTATTTGATTTTTACATGCCTTTACCCATACAATTCTTCTATCTTCATAGGTTTCTATTTTATAAGTAACTTCTTTTGTTTCAATAATTGGCTTTTCTGTATCTTTTGGTATTCTTCCTAATAGTTCTAATAAATAACCTGATAGCGTATCATAGTCACCCTCTGGAATATCCACCTGCAAAATCTTTTTTAGTTCATAAATAGATACTCCTCCATTTATTAAAAATGTATTATCATCTATTTTTTGATAATCTGTCTCTTCTTCGTCATATTCATCAAAAATATTCCCCACAATTTCTTCTAATAAGTCCTCCATAGTTAGAAGACCTGCTGTACCTCCATACTCATCGATAACAATCGCCATTTGTTTTTTATTTCTTTGTAAGTCTCGAAATAACTCGTTGATTGGTTTGGACTCTGATACAAAATAAGCTTCTCGCATAATGTCTTTAATTTTTACTTGCTTACCTTCCCCCATATATTTTAGTAAGTCTTTGATATATAAGATTCCTTGTATATCATCAATTGTTTCTTCATAAACTGGTATTCTACTATATTTTAAATCATCTAACTCTTGTAAAATATCATATACATTTTGATTAATTTCAATAGCATAAATATCTGTTCTTGGTATCATTACCTCTGAAGCAGCAATATCATTAAATTCAAATACGTTATTAATCATTTCTTTTTCTTCTTGTCCTATGGTCCCTTTTTCTTCGCCCTCATCCACCATCATACGTATTTCTTCTTCTGTAATAATTTCCTCTTCTTTTTCTGAAATACCGAATATTTTTGAAATAAGATTTGTTGAAACAGTAAGCACCTTTACAAAAGGGGCTGTCACTACAGAAATTGCTCTAATAATTCCAATAGTAGCAAATGAAATTTTTTCATAGTATTTCATAGCTAATCTCTTTGGTACTAATTCTCCAAATACTAAAGTAAAGAAAGATAATATAATTGTAATAATTACGATAGCAATACTACGAAATACTCCTATACTTATACTTGGAAATACTTGATGAAGAGCAGGAGCTAAGATGTCCGCAAATGTATCTGATGCAAACGCACTAGATAAAAATCCTGCTAAGGTAATTCCTATTTGAATAGTTGCTAAAAACTTACTAGGGTTATTTAACATTTTCTCTATTTGCTTTGCTTTTTTATTCCCTTCTTTTGCTTGTTTTTCAATTTTAGCATCATTTAAAGATATAAAGGCTATTTCGGTTGCTGCAAAATAGCCATTTAACAAAATTAGCACTAATAAAATGAATAATTGTGAAATCATTTATTTTTTTCACTCTTCCTCTCTTTTTAGTTCTTTTTCCTATATTTTACCCTTTTTTTCTATTTTATTATATCTTTATTCTAATTACGTGTCAATGTTATTTTTTATACAGAGTTCTATTTGTAAAAAACGATACTTTTTAAGTATATGATTTATACTTGAAAGTATCGTTTTATTAATTAACCTATTATATATGGACTTTCTTTACCTCCATCTCCTCCTATTATTTTAATGTCTGTTCTTAAAGATATGCATGGGCGAAAGCCAAAGTTATATGGAAATCCAATAGGACTACCAATATTATATATAAGACATAATCCATAGTAATTTAAATTTTCTGTTGCATACATAACTCTTACTGTAAAATTGCAGTTTGATAAACCTACGTTTACTACTCGAGATGCTAACCAATAATCTTTACCTATATTCCACAAATTATACTTTTCCATTTGATTTTTATCTGTTATATAATTTTCATCTGTATCAAAACAACCTGTATCGTCACTTGTCCATCCACTTGGTCTTGTATAACTCTCCCATACACCCGGTGGCAATGTTACAGTTGTTTCTGTTCCTTCATCTTTCTGTATAAAATTGCCTGCGTTATCTACTATTGGCATACTTCCTACACATCTTGCATCTATGGCATATTCTGGATTAATATATGCTTCTGCTTCATTATTTAAATTTTCTATAGAACCATTATACGCTATTTTTCCAGTATTCCAATCATCTCCTCCTAATGCTACATCTTTTACACTTTTATCCGATATAATTTGTAATCCATATTCGGAACTTGTTGGATATAAGACTCTACAAACTATTTCTCCATTTGTACCACTATCATATTTTATATAATCTCCTGCTTTTAACTCACTAATTGGTGTCTCTCTTTTTGCTATAATCTCTGCATAGATTTGCTCTATATTTTCTACATCTCCTCCATATAATTGCTGTATTCGAATATCACTTTCTAACTGTGATTTTTTTAAATTTACTATAGCCATATAGGTTCCCATTAATATCATTATAAACATGAGTATTGTTACAATTACTAAAGCTGCTATTGCTCCTTTCTCACTTTTATATTTTTTTCTTTCTTTCGTTTTCATTGAGGCCTCCTTTTATTCACTCTTACTTTATTATTTTCCATTTCACTAGATTTTATTATTTCTCATCGCTTTTCTTTTTCTATTTAAAAATAATATTTTATGTCGATTGATTGTTATACATTTACGTTTTTTATTTTACCAATATGTTTCGTAAGAGTCAATATTTCTACATAAACTTCTATAAATTTTATTTTATATTAAAACTACCAACACCGATTTTATTTATCCTTATGTAGAACGTTTAGTTAACTCTTTAAAACCCAAAATAGCACTACATATGTAGTACTATTTTGGGTTTTATTCTTTTATCTCATACAAGAGGCTATTCTATTTTATCTCCTGTTTCTTTCTCCCATGTATCCCATAAATAATTTAATTCTGAATTAGGTACTAATGCTATTCTAATACCAGAAATAGGTTTATCTTTTTGATAACAAGTAAACTCTTCATTTTTGCAAGGACTAAGCCATCCTACTTCTTCTATATAAATTTGATAAACTATAGAATAATAAGATGTATCTTTTAGTTTGAAGGATATTCCAGAAATTCCATATAAATGTTGCACTGCAACTACATCTGGAATTGGATCTTCTCCTTTATTGTCTGTTTGTCCACGTAAATTTACTCCTGCTCCTCCTAAAATAAAATATTGTTTTTTGTCTCCCAGTTTAACCAATCCTTCTTTTGTATTCATTGATTTCCACGTGCTAGAGGAAGGATTAAAACCATGTTTATATTTTTTATTTGTATCTTGACAGATTGCTTCCTTTCCTTCTCCCCAATAAGTATGTACATAGGCTCTTACTTGTAAAAAATCTGGATCTACATTTCCTTCTATACTAAAAGCTAATGCTTCTGTTCTTAATTTTCTCTTCTTTTGTATTGCTTCTAAACCTGCTATATCGTAATTTCCATAACCAAATGTCCAACCAACTTCTGAATTGTGGGATGCATAACGTAAAACAATAGATGTGGCATCTTTAATTTCTATCTTAGCTTTTGCTATATTTCCTGCTAAATCTTGGATTGGAATTTCATAACTAATATTATTCTCAAAAATTTTTGTATAAGTATTTTCTGATTCTTCCCATCCTTCTAATGTACGGATTTTCTCATTAACTTGCATCTTCACTTGTACTTTACCTTCTTCTATTTTATTCTGCTCTATTTTTACTTCTGGTATTGTATTATCTATCCATATACCACTATCCCACATATATAGTTCATTAGCATTTCCTACTTCATCTATAATACTATTCTTTGGTATTCTAATTTGTAATTGTCCTTCTTCTTTTATCTTTTCCAATATTATTTCTACTGTTTGCTTATTTTCTATCTGCTTTATTTGTATTTTCTTTGCTTGTATCTTGGCTTCTCGTATCATAACCACTATCTCGGTTTCTTCTAAAAAATCTTGTATCTGATTATCATCTTTTACTTCCAATAAAATGCTAATTGTTGCTTCCTTATTTGCATAATTTGGATAATCTACATTTGAATTACTACATTTTTTTACTTCTATTTTTGGTGCTTGTCTATCTATATTTTGTATGATAATAGGTAGCTTTGTTTCATTTCCAGATAAGTCTTTTAATAGAATTTCTTCTTTTGTATTTTCTTTATACTCCTTTTCCCATATATTTTTTTCTACTTGTTCCCATCCATCTAATGGCTGAATAGGTTCATTTACAGTTATTGTAACAATCACATTTTCTTTAGTAGGTTTTTCTTTAGAATAGGTAACGGTCCCTATGGGAGCCGTCCTATCAATTGCTAATTGTGCAATCACTCTTGTTTCTATTATTTCATATTTTGCTAATACATAAGAAGTACATATTATAAAAAATATTAGAAACAAGCTTATTAAAAAAGCTATTTTTTTGTGGTTCATTCTTCCTTCCTCACTTCTATATTTTTTGAATAGAATGCACTTTTATTTCTACCTCTCGATTTAAATCTCTTAGATTTGTTCCTTCTTTTTGATATACGATTTTCAATTGATACACATGATTTTCTTTCTGTTTTATTCCTAATTTTCTCTTTTCTGACACAAACTCTTTCATTGGAATCTCTTCTTTCCCCTCGTACAAAGTAAATGCAACTTCTTTATCCTCCAAACCTATTATTTCTATATAATATTCCATTTCCACTTCATTCATTTGTCCTTCTGTATTATAATTTCTTACCTCAAAATAACAAGAATTTTCTGGTTTGTTTGCTGTAATAAGCATACTCTGCTCTGTAATTACTTCCATAATAGGACTAGCAATTCCTACTCCTCCTTTTCCGCTTAATTTAGTAGCAAATTTAGCAAAACTAGTACTGACTAATAGAAATAAGAATAAAACAACAAAGAATAACAACCAAAACGTTATATTACTTTTCTTTTTTTGTATTTTTCTTTTTACAAGCATGCTTTCTCCTCGCTTTCTTATATACAATTTTAGCTTTGTCTAGGTTCTACTTGTGTAGCATTAATTACAATGTCAAAAGCATAATTTTCTATTTCTTTTGCCTCTCTTGTATCTATTTTATTATTTCTTTCTATTTCCTCCTTTGTATTACCTGTTTCATAATTCCATTGCCAATGTACAGTATATGTTTTTAATTTTTCTGTTGCATTGGCTGCTATTTCTCCTACTAATATTTCTTCTAATTCTTTAATATGAGAAACTTTTTTCCCATTACATTCAAATTGTAAATTGGTAGGTTTACCTATCTCATTCTGAAATTGTACTTGATAAGCAATACCTACTTGTGAACCAGAAGCATCTATTACAATATTAAAATTCCCCTCTGTTCCGAGGTGCAATCGTATTTTCTACTAATGTCTCTGGCAGGTATGTTTGTGCTAATTGGATAGTATTTATTGTGTTACTCTGTCCATTTACTAAAAAGTTCCAATTAGCAACTTCTACTATTCCTCTTCCTTTTACTTCCATTAAATATTTAGAAAAAGTACTTCCTGCCATAATCCCCAAAACAATTACTATCAATAACAGTAATAAAAGTATAATATACCATTTTTTCTTTTTATTTTCTTTTTGCATACTTACATTCCTCCTATCTTTTATGTATCTCTACACTTCTTTTTGCACAGCTTGTACACATCTTCTGTATTCTTTTGCATCCTTTTCACAAGTAATTAATGTAAGCTTATTTTCTTGTGTATTTTGTATGTAATAGAGATTTGTCTCTTTTATTCTTTTGTTTGTCTGTACAACATAAGTTTTTTTTCCTTTTGATGTTTGATAAATAATCTCATCTCCTACCTCTAATAAAACAATATCTTGAAAATAATTATATTTATAGCCTCTATTATGTGCTGCCAAACAAATATTGCCCTTCCAAATACCTGTATCTTCAAAATGCCCCACGCCTCTTCTTAATGTTTCTTTTTGTGTTCCTTCATAAATTGGTGCATTTAATTGTATTTTGGGTATTTGTATACGCCATGGGTATGACTGATAAATATTACTACTGATATTTTGCATAATTTTTTCTGGTATTTGTTTTTCTGTTTGCGTTGTTTCTTCTGCTGTTTTCAAAGTAATACTAGTGCTAGGTTTTACTTCTTGGTTTTCTTGTTTTTGCAAAAAAACATAAGTGCCTAAAATCGTTATCCACAATAAGGTGGTAATAATAAAGGAAAGTCTTTTTACATTTTTTGTGTTATATAGCACCATACATATCTTTCACCTTCTTTTTATAATATTATATTGGGGGATTTTTTTGATTTTAAAAGAATAAAATCAATAGAAAAAAATTTTAGATAAAAATTGCAATTCAAATCTTGCGTTTATGTTACCATATTTTGTTAATTTTGTAAAGATTTTTTCATCGACAAATTCCCGCATTTTTTTCAAGTAAAAAAACAAGAATGAAATTCTTATTTTTCATTCTTGTACATTGGAAGTTCAAAATAAAATTCTACTCCATTTTCTTTATTGATTACACCAAAATCATTTTGATAATTATTCATAATGGCCTTTACTAGAGCAAGACCTATTCCTGTTCCTCCATCCTCTCTATTTCTAGAACTATCTATCTTATAAAATCTTTTCCATATACGTGTTAAATCTTCTTCAGCAATATTGGCTCCTGTGTTAAATACAGAGATGCATACTTTTTGTGCTTCCTCTTTTTCTTCTATTTGTATTATAATTTCTTTTTGACCATTTACCTCTTCTGCATGTTTAATGGCATTTGTAAAATAATTTGTCATTACTTGATCTATATAAAATTCATCTGCATATACACATACTGGCTCTTTTCTATCACATTTTACTACGATATTTTTCTCTTCTATCATAACTTTACATTTTCTTACTACTTCTTTGACTAATTCTAATATGTCAAATCCTTCATTATTAAATTCTCTTTTTCCATATTCCAACTTCATTAATTCTAATAATTGTTTTACTAACTTATCCATCTTATTAGATTCATCTAATATAACTTCTGCATAAAATTTTCTAGATGCTTCATCTTCATTAACATTTTCCACTAACCCTTCAGCATATCCTTGTATTAAAGCAATCGGTGTTTTTAACTCATGGGATACATCTGAAATAAATTGTTTACGCATTTCATCTATTTTAGACTTTTCTTCAATATCCTTTTCTAATTCTATATTGGTATTTCTTAATTGTTTGATTGTGGACTCTAATTTATCTGACATAATATTAATACTTTTACCTAAATCGTTAATCTCATCATCTGTATCTTTTATTTTATATTTTTTAGAAAAATCTAATTTCGACATATTTTTAGCAATATCATTTAATTCTAGTATTGGTTCTGTAAATTTACGTGAAATAAAAGAAGCTAAAATACCTGCCACTAAAATAGAAACTGCTCCTACTGCAATTAACAAGTTATTTGATATTTTTACGCTTTCTTGAATGGATTCTACTTGCAAACGTATATATAAATGGTATCCATTATCTAGCATAGCAGAAAGAAAAATATAGTTCATACTATTTTTTTCATCTACAATTCTTCTTATCGTCATATTTTCATCGGCAAAAATCACCATATTATTTCTATCATAATTGGTATCAAAAGAAGTAATTCTACTATTAATAAATTCATTAATTTTTTCTATAGAATCTGTTAAAGTACTATCTGAACTAAATAACAATATGCTCTTATCATTTTCAATTAAAATGTCAAAATCATTTTTTACACATATACGGTTTAATTCTTCTTCTATATTTGTATAAATATTGGCTTTATCATATAAATTATTAATGTTAACATAGGCATCTTGAATTGCTTTCGTTTTTGTATATAAATAAAAGGTTTCTAAAACTATATTGTTAATTACAATTAAAAATAACACAATTACTGTTACCACAATGCAAAACGAAACAAATAAACGTACTCGTACAGATTTTAATTTTTCTTTTATTTTTTTCATTTTCTTTTAAAGTCTCCTTATTTTACTTCAAATTTATACCCTACACCACGCATTGTTTCAATATATTTTCCCTTTTTCCCTAACTTATGGCGTATTTTTTTAATATGGCTATCTATTGTTCTAGAATCTCCATAATAATCATAATTCCATACATTATTCAATATTTTATCTCTTGATAAAGCAATTCCTTGATTATCCACTAAATATTTTAATAATTCATATTCCCTTAGGCTTAGTTCAATTTCTTTTCCATCTACTTTTACAGTTCTTCCATCACTATCAATCATAATTCCACCATAATCTTGTAATTCGTTTTTCTTTGTTTTTGTACGATTTAAGATAGCTTCTACTCTTGCTACTAAAATTTTAGGACTGAACGGTTTAGAAATATACTCATCAACTCCTAATTCGAACCCAAATAGTTCGTCTTGTTCTTCTCCTCTTGCTGTAAGCATAATAATTGGTACCTGTGAGGTTTGTCTTATTTGACGAAGTACAGACCAACCATCTAATTTAGGCATCATAACATCTAACAAGATAAGTCCTATCTTGTTTTGGTTTTGCTCAAAAACTTGCATAGCTTCTTCTCCATCTGCTGCTTCTAATACAATATATCCCTTTTGCACTAAAAAATCTTTTACTAATTTTCTCATTCTTGCTTCATCATCTACCATTAAAATCGTAATATCTTTCATTCTCCATTTCTTCCTTTCTCTTTTTCACTTCTTTTAGGAAAGGGAACTTTTTCTTTCCTAAAGTTCCCTTTTTTATTTTAATATAATAATATGTCTTTTTTGTGAAAAATTAGTAGTTTTTTCTATGCTTTCATTCTTTCTCTTATATAAGCAATCTCTTCTTCTTTATCTAGTCTCATAAATAGCGGATCTCCCTTGTCTATTACTTTTGTTCCTATAGATAATTTTCCATAGTCTTTTGCTGAATCCCAATCCATTATCTCTTTTACTCCTAATTGTTCTAACATTTTATCAGATGTCTCTTGCATAAAAGGTCTCAATAGAACAGCAATTATTCTTAAATTTTCTGCTAAATGGTATAATACACTAGCTAATTTTTCTTTATCTTCTTGTTCTTCTGATTTTGCAAGAACCCATGGTGCTGTTTCATCAATATACTTATTAGATCTTGCAATAATTGCCCAAATTGCAACTAATGCATTAGACACATGCACATTATCCATATTTTCTTCTACTTGTACTATTTTTTCTAAAACTGTATTTTCTAAGTCTTTATCTAGTTCATTTTTTTGTGCCTTTCCATCTGGAACTACTCCACCAAAGTATTTATTCATCATACCTATGGTTCTATTTAATAAATTTCCTAAATCATTACATAAGTCAAAATTATATCTTTCTATAAATTCTTCTGGTGTAAAGACTGTATCTTGTCCAAATGGAAATTCTCTTAGTAAAAAGTATTTTGTAGCATCTAAACCATACCTATTTATTAGTAATTCTGGATATACTATATTTCCTTTAGATTTCGACATCTTTCCATCTTTCATCATAATAAACCCATGTGCATATATTTTTTTAGGAAGTGGTAAATCTAATGCCATTAAGAAAATTGGCCAATAAATCCCATGAAAACGAATAATATCCTTTCCTACAATTTGTAAATCTGCAGGCCAATATTTTTTAAATTTGCTATCTTCTTCAGAACCATATCCTAAAGCTGTAATATAGTTAGTAAGTGCATCTAACCACACATAAATTACATGTTTTGGATTTTTTCTTACTTTAATGCCCCAATCAAAACTTGTACGACTAACACACAAATCTTCTAATCCTGGTTTAATAAAATTATTAAATAATTCATTTTTTCTAGATTCTGGTTCTATAAAATGTGGATTATCCTCATAAAATTTTTCTAATCTATCTCGATACTTACTCATAGCAAAAAAGTAAGATTCCTCTCTCATTTTTTTTACTTCTCTCCCACAATCTGGACATTTTCCATCTACTAATTGTGTTTCTGTAAAAAAGGTTTCGCAAGGAATACAATACCAACCTTCATATTCTCCTAAATAAATATCTCCTTGCTCCATTAGTCTATCGAAGATATCCTCTACTACTTTTACATGTCTTTCTTCCGTTGTACGAATAAAATCATCATATTGGATGTCCATTAACTTCCACAACTTTTTTGCTTCTTCTGCCATTTCATTTACATGCTCCTGTGGGGTTAGTCCTTTTGATTCTGCTACTGTTTGTATCTTTTGCCCATGTTCATCTAATCCAGTCAACATGTAACTATCATACCCTCTTGCTAATTTATACCTTTTCATTGTATCTGCTAGTACGGTAGTATAAGCAGTTCCAATGTGAAATTTACCACTAGGGTAATAAATAGGGGTTGTTACATAAAATTTTTTGTCTTCCATAGACCATTTCTCCTTTCTTTTCTTAGTATTCTTCTGTATTTTATCACCTTCTTACAAAAAATACAAGTAGTATGATGAACTTTGGGGACGTTCCTTAAAGTTCATTACATTTATCCTGTAATAAAAAAAATGTCTCTACAATTTCTTTAAATTACTTGAAAACGGTGGCCTTTCAATGAAAGACCACCGTT